>DASWZK010000153.1:0-32238 GCA_036404515.1 Candidatus Limnocylindrales bacterium | reverse complement strand
CCGGCACGTCGGCTGCCGCCGAGATCCGCGTGTCGCCCCTGCGTGGCGGGGGCTCCATCGCCGTCGCCCAGACTCCGCCCGTGGCCGCCGCCTCGTTTATCCCCCCGTCGGAGCCGCTCTCTTCCGTGCCCGCGCCGGACGACCTGGCCGCCTTGGCGCCGGAGCGAGAGGAACCGCCACTCCCCGATGAGGCACGAGCCGTTGCGGCCCGCGCATCAGCCGCACCGACGACCCCTCTGGAGGCGTCCGCCTCCGGCATCTTGTACGTGCGGTTTACGCGGGGCGCCGAAACGGCTCGTATCGTTCAGGCGATGGAGGAATTGCGGGCGATGCTCAAGGAGCGGCCGGGGGAGACGCGCGTCGTGTTCTTTCTGCCGCAGGTGGGCGGCGCAGCGCTGCCGATGGAGGTCCGCGGCGGCGTCGCCTACGACGCCGAGCTGCCAGCCGAGGTCAGGCGCCGGCTTGGAGAGGGCCTCGTCCGTCTCGATCTCTCGACTCCCAGCGGGCGGTGACCCGGTCCGCCGGCTTTGTCGCTGGCCGGCCACCTCGCCGAGACGATGCTTACGCCCTTCTGTATCGAAGCGTCTTCGACTCGACCATGGTCTGGCCGGTCGTCGTCGGGCCTCTCGTGTGCTTCGTCGTCGCCCTGGGTTTCGCGCTGCCGGCAGTTCCGTTCGCGGCCGTCGTACTCCTGCCGACACCGCTTCTGCTGGCTCTTCTCGTCTTTCGGGGCAGGCGACTGTGGCCTGCCCAGGAGTGCCTCGCCTGGCTCAACATGATCGGATCGGACGCGTGGCGGTCGGAGGTCGGTGAACGGATGCCCGGGTCCGCGGCTCAGGCGAAGGCATGGCTTCAGAGGCATCCGGAAGGATCCGCAGCTGACTCTTTTCGCGCAGGAGCGATGCTGGCCGCGGGCTGGCCGGTCGATGCACGTGAGGCTCTGAACAGGCTTCCGACAGGATCGGCCCGCGAGCGTCATCGGCGGTTCGACCTTGAGATGGCTCTCGACGCCAAGGAAGGCCGTCCGCTCGACGTTGCCGCAGCTGATGCGGCGCTCCGTGAGGATGCCGAGATGCCCGGGGTCGAGAAGGGTCTGCACCTTGCCTATCACGCGGCCCTGCTGGCGGCCGATCGAGGTGGCGATTGCGTCAGGCCGCTGGTCGCCGCCCGTGCGTCGGCCGGCCCGATGCCGCGCGCCTTCGCCAGACGAATACGGCTGGTCCGCTACCGTGGCGTCATCGCCGCCCTCGTGATAGGGGCCTGGCTCCTCGCAGCCGTCCTCGTCGGTGCGGCCACGGCAGGGGGCGTGGTCTGGTTCTGAGCATCGAAGTCCCCCTCGCGCAACCTGCCGTGGGGACCAGTTCAGGCGGTGCGGGATGCGACTGCATCCGTTTCGCAACGAGTGCGCAGTTCCAATCGTCGAACATTTCCAAGGGCTCAGGAGCCGTCGTCGGGTCCTTCGGACACCCGGGAAACCTCTCACGCCAGCGGCCCGTCCGGGTTTGTTCAGGCATAATGCCCTCCGTCCAGGAGGCGTGGTCGTCGGCTGGTCCACTCGGGAGGCATAAGGGAGAGACCAACAAATGCAGTTCCGGTCACTGCTGAAGAAGCCCCTGGTGGCCGCGGCCCTGTCCTTCTTGTTCCCTGGTCTTGGTCAGGCGGCGGCGGGCAACCGGGCCCGCGGTGCCATCGTTGCCATCCCGATGCTGGCACTCCTCGGTGCGCTGGGCTTGATCCTGATCTTCGACCGCGGCGCGATCTTTGGTCTGGCCCTCGATCAGGGGTGGCTGACGAGTCTGCTGATCCTGGATCTGGTGGCCCTCGTCTATCACCTGTGGGCCGTTGTCGACTCCTACCTGCTGGCCCGCAAGGTGCGACCCAGGCAGAGAGAAAAGCGCGCATCTGCAAATAAGTGGGCGGTAGTCGGTGTCGGCGTCGTCCTTGCGGGCACCGTCGCGGTTCACGGCGCGTTCGCCGAAGTGGACATGAGCTGGCAGCACGCTCTCTACTGCCTCACCGCCGCGACACCCTGCTGGGTGACCGACATCAGCGGGACGCCGGGCCCCATCCCGACTGACAACAGCAACGAGGGCGACGGCGTAGCGGTGACCGACACGAGCAGCCCGGGCGCTTCCGGCTCCGTGGCATCGTCCGCCCCGTTGACTACCTTCAACCTCGGGGGTCTGCCGTCCTTCACGACGACGACTGGCGCCTGGAACTGGGACCCGAACGGGCAGTTCAACGTGCTTCTGGCCGGCATCGGGGTTCAAAACGATCCGAGCGCGCTGGGACCGGACACGATCATGGTCCTCCACGTCGATCGTGCCTCCGGCCGCGCGGCATTGATCAGCGTGGGCCGGAACAACTACTGCGTCCCACTGCCCCAAGGGATAGCCGCGCACTTCGCGACCAGCGTGAACGGCTGCCCGGCCTACACCTGGCCCGGGATGATCAATGACTTCCCGAACGAAGTATTGGGACACTGCAACGTAGTCCCGCTGTACCAGGACACGTGCGGACAGGCGGGCGATCCCAACCGTTACCTTCGCGCATACAAGGCTTTTGAGGAGGTCATCGGTGGTCTCCTGGGTCTGACGATCGACGGCTCGATGTGGATCAATCCAATCGGACTGACCAAGGTGATAAACGATCTGGGCGGCGTGGATATCAACGTCCCGACCGCGGTGTACGACGAACCGTGCGGCCCGGTAGGCACATGGCAATACGCCGTTGTCAAGCGGTGGTGCAGTCCCACCCACAATGGGTACTCGGTTCCGACCGGTGTCAGCGGCGTCCAGCAGATGATCGCCGATGCCAAGAGCTCCGGCGGCCTGCAGTCGGTCACCTGGAGCCAGGGACAGGACATCGCGATGGTCATCAAGGCCGGCCAGCAGCACATGGACGGCGATTGGGCGCTTGCCTATGCCCGAACCCGTGAGTTCACCAGCGGCGGCGACTTTAGTCGTGCCGGTCGGCAGCAACTGGTTCTCAAGGCGCTGCGGACGGATGTGGATCCCTGCAAGTTCGCGTCTCCGGGCAATGTCGTGTCGCTCTTGAGCAACCTGCAAGACATCCCGTACGCGTTCAACTCCGACCTGCCGATCACGAACCCGCAGGACCTTCAGGAGTGGGCCAGCCTGGCGAAGAACGTACTGGGCGGGAACGTCAGCAGCGTGGTCCTCGATCCGACCACCACCGGCCAGCCGTACGTAACCGTAAGCGGCGTCTCATACCCCGCCGTGGACGGCACTTCGTGGGCCAATATCAAGGGCATCGTTGCCCACAGTCTTGACAACGTGCCTGCCGCGACCGCCACCGGCGGCAGCGCCAGCTCGGCCTGCTGACAAGGCACCAGGTCTCGACGCCGTCGGACCGCGAGCCTGAATTGGGCGGTTCTCCCGCGCGGACTGCCCCGGCCCCGAACAGGCAGTCCAGGCCGGATCTCGACAAATGGCTGGGAGTTGAAGCCCGAATTCGTGCATAGTAGCCCCGCCGGATCGCTCCCCGGCAGGGCTCGCCAAGCCCGTCCTGGTGCCCAACGCGAGGGTTGAATCGGATGCCGAATCGGTCCCTGCTCAAGTCCCCCGGCGCGGCCGCCTTCCTGTCGTTTCTGTTCCCCGGGCTCGGCCAGGCTACGGCCGGCAAGCCAAAGCGCGGTCTGCTCGTTGCCCTGCCGGCGTTGGCTCTCAGCGTCGTGATAGCCGCACTCTTCATCTTCGCCCGACGCCAGATCTACGATTCGATCTTCTCGGCGGACGCCCTGACGTCGTTCTTTGCGCTCGACGTCGTGATCCTGCTCTACCGGCTGTGGGCCATCCTGGATGCGTATCTCGTGGCCGGCTCGCCGAAGGTCAGGACGCGTCTCGAGCCCAAGATCCAGACCAGGGCGCCGACCGCGCGAGTCAGGCAGCCGGCCACCGTCATCGTTCTCGGGGCCGTCATGGTCGCCACGATCGGCACGCACCTCGCCCTGGGGGCAGTCGACGTCCAGTACCGCGACACTCTCAGCTCGATATTCAATCCGGACGCGCCGAGCTGGTTCGGCGGCAACGGCGATCTGCCGTCTGGCCAGACGGCGGCCCCGTTCTCCAACGAGCCAGGTGCGACCGACGCGCCGGCCACCCCATCTGCCTCGGTGACGGTGACGGGCTCGCCTTCCGGGAGTGTAGCCGGGTCGCCGTTTGTGCTACCCACTGCCGGCCCGACGACCGTGGCCGGCATCCCGATCTTCCCGATCGAGGATGTCAGTGGACCGAACACGTCGCCTTCCGAGTGGGCCGCCGACGGCAAGCTCAACGTGCTCCTCGTAGGGGCCGATGCCGGAGTCGGCCGCTGGAGCCTGCGGACCGACACGATGATCCTGCTCGAGGTCGACATCGCTTCGGGGCGGGCCGTCATGTACGGAATTCCGCGCAACCTCGAGAATGTGCCCCTTCCGCCCGAGTCGGCCAACGCCTTCCCGTGCCACTGCTTCCCGTATCCGAATCTGCTCAATGCCCTGTGGCGCGATGCTGTCAACCGGCCTTCCGCCTATCCGTACAGCGGCACCGACTTCGTGCGTGGCTTCAAAGCGCTCGAAGGCGCGATAGGCCAGTATCTGGGGCTCCATGTCGACGGCGCTGTCGTCATCAACCTGATGGGGTTCGTCAATCTCATCGATGCTCTCGGCGGCATCGAAATCAACGTCCCGGCTGAAGTCAAAGACACCCAGTACGCGCGACCCCAGGACGGCAAGGACATCACGATCGACATCAAGCCCGGCCTGCAGCACATGGACGGGTTGGTCGCCCTGGAGTACGCCCGCAGCCGCCACCAGGACTCCGACTACGGTCGGATGTCACGCCAACAGGCGGTGCTCATCGCGCTGCGGGCTCAGCTTCAGCCGTGCTCGCTGCTCGCAAAGGTGCCGTCGCTGATGAGTGCCCTTGGCAGCGCCTTCTGGACCGATATGCCGGTCGAGGACGCTCCCTCGTTGCTTGCTCTTGCCGAGCGCATCGGAACAAGCAACGTAAAGAGTATCGAGCTGGTTCCGAGCGTGACCGGTAATCCGGTTGGGTTCCTGACCGTTCCGCGGTGGGCGACCGTTCGCAACATCGTGGCCCATGGCCTCGACGGGGTGCCCGCTGCGAGTGGGGGCGGCGGCGGGAGCGGTGGTGGCGGCCTCGGCTGCTAGCCGGCGCGTGGCCCGCGTGGCCGGAGCGAGGTGACGTCGGCTCTCGTCAGGGAAGTGGTGCCGACGGCGGGAGTTGAACCCGCATGACCTCACGGCCACTCGATTTTGAGTCGAGCGCGTATGCCAGTTCCGCCACGTCGGCACGGTCCGGCGCGCATGGTACAGCCTGCGGAGCTCGCCGGTGGCGAAGTGAGACCGCGGCCGTGCTATCCTCGCGCCGCCGCGGCCGATCCGCGCGCCGCCGCGTGGCGAAGCGTTCGTGGACGAGAGAGTGGCTGACGGGCCAGTCGTGACCGACGCGAAGGCAGAGTACGATCGTGATCCAGACGCAAGGCCGGAGGGCGACCGTCATGCCGATGCGCTCGGCCAGGCGGTCGACGCCGCGCTCATCGAGGAGGCTCTGGGCGGGCGGCTGGAAGCGTTCAACAGCCTGGTGGTCCGCCATCAGGACCATCTCTTCGCCCTCGTCTACCGCCTCGTGCCCGACCCCGACCAGGCCGCGGACGCGGTCCAGGAGGCCTTCTTCAGCGCATACCGGAACCTGGCGTCCTTTCGAGGAGGCAGCGTCCGTGGCTGGCTGGGTCGGATCGCAGTGAACGCGGCCATGGATATCCAGCGGTCACGCCGCCGGCGCCCGGTTCAGCCGTATCCGGAGTTCGAGGACGAGAGCTGGCAGCCATCAGCCGAGCCGGAAGTCGAGCCCGAGTCGAAGGCTCTCGCCGCTGAGCGTTCAATGGCCCTGGCCCTGGCCCTGGAGGAACTGCCGTTCGAGCAGCGCAACTGCATCCTTCTCTTCGACGTTGAGGGATACGACTACGCCGAGATCGCGGCGATCATGCGTGTCGAGGTCGGAACCGTGAAGTCGCGAATCCACCGAGGCCGCCTCGCCCTGAGACGGGCGCTGGCCCCAAATCGGGAACTGTTCCGTGGCTGAGATCGTCTGAGGAACGTGATGGACAGCAGCGCCCATTCCAGCCACGACGAATTGCTCATCGCCCGTCTCTATGGCGGTGATGTGGATGAAGTCGAGCGCGCTCAGGCCGTCGCCCTGATGGCCGATTGCCCGGATTGCGCGGCGCTCTTTGCAGATCTTGGGGCCATCGCCGCTGCGGCTGCAGCCATGCCGGTTCGGCCTCGTCCTCGCGACTTCACTCTGACCGAAGCAGATGTGGCCCGGCTGCGCCGCTCGCGTCGCGCTCCATGGGCGATCTTCGGGCTCGGCTTGCGCCGGTCCCTCGGCGGGTCGCTCGCCGCGTTGGGCTTGATCGGAGTCGTTCTGACCAGTGCCGTATCGCTTCTCGGTACGTCCGCCGCAACCCAGGGGACCCTCGCGACCCAGGATCAGCGGGCTGTGGCTCAGGTCGCCCCCGCCGGTTCGTCGGTCGCTGGTGGTCTGAGCATCGCTACCGCTGCGCCCGCGGTCAGTGCTGGGCCGCCTGAGTTTCCCGGCGCCAGCCCTGCGAGTGTCTCGGCCAACGACGGCACGCCTTCGGCTCTCCCGGCCCCGACGAACCAGTCCGGCCCGGCGTCTTCGGGAACCGAATACGCGATCGGCGGCGGCACGACGCCCGGAACCAAGTCCCTGCCCTCCGGCGAGGTCAGTCAGGGCAGCGGCGTCGATGCGCGCCTGGTCTGGCTCGTCGGATTCGGCGCCCTGTTCGCGATAGGCGTCGCGATCACGATCCTTCCGAGACGCAATCGTCGCCGTGGTCGAGGCGCCGGTTCCTGATTCGGGCGCTCCGCCAGGTTTGGCGCGTGGAAGGGCCGCTCGCTCCGGGTAGACTTGAACCGCCGGCCCCTGTCACCCGATCGCCGGCGTCGAACCGACCGAGGCCCCAATGGCTCGCCTGATGCTGCTCGACAGCAACGGCCTCATATACCGTGGCTACCACGCCCTGCCGCCGCTCACGACGAGCAGAGGCGAGCTGGTCAACGCGGTATTCGGCTTCTGCAGCATCCTCCTGCGCGGCCTTCAGGACGTGCAGCCCGAGTACGTGGCGGCCTGCTTCGATCTGCCCGGACCGACCTTCCGCCACGAGCAGTTCGCCGCGTACAAGGCCACTCGGACGCCAATGCCCGACGATCTGCGCTCGCAGTTCCCGAAGGTTCGGGAAGTCGTGGCGGCCCTGCGCATCCCCGTCTACGAAATGGCCGGCTTCGAGGCCGACGACGTCATCGGCACGATCACCCGGGACATGGACGCCCGCGGCATCGACACGACGGTCGTGACCGGCGACCTCGACATGCTCCAGCTCGTCACGGACCGCACCCGTCTGATGACGACGCGCCAGGGCGTCGATGCGACGGTCTACTACGACCCGGCCAGGATCTGGGAGCGGTTCGAGCTGCGGCCGGACCAGATGATCGACTACAAGGCGCTCAAAGGCGATCCGACCGACAACATCCCCGGCATCCCAGGAGTGGGGGAGAAGACTGCGGCGAAGCTCGTCAGCGAGTTTGGTTCGGTCGATGGGATCTACGCAAAGCTCGATGAAGTCAGGCCGGACAAGCTGCGCGAGAAGCTTGCTGAGGCGCGTGAGCAGGTAATGCAGAGCCGCGAGCTGAGCAGGATCATCCGCGACCTGCCGATCTCCCTCGACCTGGAGGCGGCCCGACTCTCCGACTACGACCGCGCCGAGGTCGTCCGGCTCTTCCGCGAGTTCGAATTCCGGACGCTGATCGATCGGCTGCCGCCACTCACCGGTGAGTCGGCCGGAGACGCGGCGGTGGCTCTGCGTTCCGTGGCGGGGAGCGTGCCTGCTGCCCGGGTCGCCGGCGAGACGCCGAGAGCCCCGCGTCGCGAGGGCCACGACGGCGGCGGTGGCCGCTCTCTTATCGGCGAGGGCGAGGGGCTGCAACTGTCGATGGATTTCGGCGCCACGGGCCTGGCGGAGGCGGCTCCAAGGCCCGCGGCCGGCCCCGCGCCTGCGGCATCTCTCACCCGGGCCGGGGTCGAGACCGCCGGGCCCGTGGATCTGACCGCGGCGCTCCGAGCGGCCGCGGCAGACCCCACGTTGCTGGATCGTTTCGGCGCATCTGCTGAGGACGCCGCGGAGGCGGCGTCATGGCTGGCCGGACTCGACGAGGTCGGCGCCGCGCTGCTGATGGACGACCCGCGCCCGATGCGGGGCGTGCCGCAGGTCCTTGCACTGGCCGGCGCCGATGGCCGCGTGCTTGTCGCCGAGGGCCACGATGCGGTCGGCCGGCTCGGCGACCTGCTTCTCTCGTCCGGGGCGCAGGTGATTGGCCACGAGGCCAAGCCTCTAATCGTGGCGAATATCGCGGCCGGGGCGTCAAAGCCACTTCCGGTGGCGTTTGATACGCAGATCGCCGCGTACCTGCTGAATGCCTCGCTGCGCAGCCAGACCATCGCCGACGTGGCCCAGGAACGCTTGGGCGTGACGCTTCCTCCAGCGGGAGACGTGGCACCCGGTGTCCGACTGGGCCTGGATGCTCTCGCAACACTCGCGGTCCGCGAGCCACTGCAGAAAGCGCTCGAAGAATCTGGGCTTGGCCGCCTGTTCAGCGAAGTCGAACTGCCGCTGATCCCCATCCTGGCCGAGATGGAGGCGACCGGCGTTGCCATCGATCGCGAGGCGCTCGGCCTCCTCGACGTCGAGTTCGGGCGCGAGATGGCCCGGCTCGAATCGGAGATCTACGCCGACGTGGGCCACGAGTTCAACCTGGGTTCACCCAAGCAGCTCGAACAGATCCTCTTCTACGAGTTGAATTTGCCGAAGGGCAAGCGGACCAAGACCGGCTATTCGACCGATGCGTCAGTGCTCGAAGAGCTGAAGCCGGCTCATCCGATGATTGGGAAGCTGCTCGACTGGCGGCTCTACTCGAAGCTTCGATCGACTTACATCGAGGCTCTGCCGGCGCTGGTTTCCGAGCGCGACGGCCGGCTGCACACGACCTTCCACCAGGCGGTCGCGGCCACCGGTCGATTGAGCTCGTCCGATCCGAATCTCCAGAACATCCCGGTCCGTTCGGACCTGGGGCGGCGCATCCGTCGGGCGTTCGTGGCCGGCGCGCCGAACGTGACCCTCCTTGCAGCCGACTACTCGCAGATCGAGCTGCGCATCCTGGCCCACGTCAGCGGCGACGAGCACCTCCGCGACGCCTTCGCCCGGGGCGCCGACATCCACCGCGAAACCGCTGCCCGGGTTCTCCACAAGGCCCCGGAGGACGTCACTCACGACGAACGCTCGATGGCCAAGATGGTCAACTTCGGCCTCGCCTACGGCATGAGCGACTTCGGGTTGTCGTCGCGCGCCGGCATTTCGCGGGCAGAGGCGAGGGAGTTCATCGACCTCTACTTCGCCACCTACTCCGGCATCAGCTACTACATGCTCCACATCAAGGAGCTGGCGCGGCAGCAAGGCTGGGTCTCGACACTTCTAGGCCGCCGTCGATTCATCCCGGAGCTGCGGATGTCCAATCCATCGCTGCGTGGCGCCGGGGAGCGGATGGCGATCAACATGCCAATCCAGGGCACGGCCGCGGACATCATCAAGATCGCGATGATCCGGCTGCCAGAGAAGCTGCGGTCGGCGGGACTTCGGGCGCGCCTGCTGCTGCAGGTCCACGACGAGCTGGTGCTCGAGGTGCCGCGGGATGAGGTCGACGCGACGGCGCCGGTCCTGCGCGAGACGATGGAAGGGGCGTTGCAGCTCGACGTGCCGCTGACGGTCGACTTGAAGGTCGGAGACGACTGGGAGTCGATGCGGCCGCTCACGCGTGAGGACGAGGTGCTGGCCGAGCTTGGCGAGGCCCCGGCCGAGGTTGCGGCGGGGTAGGGGCGGGCTCCAAACACGGCACGGCCCCGATCCGAGGTGTCTGGACGTCAGCGCGGAGTGGGTGCGACCGGCGTCGACTAACCCTGGCTCGGGGCCGTGCCGTGTTTGCCCGGATGTGCCGTTCGGTGGAGACGTCTACCAGTTGCGCAGGTGTTCGTGCTCGGACGGACGCGAGTCGTCACCGAGCGCGATCGAGAGCGCCCCGACGAAGAGAACCAGCAGGGCGAATGTGATGATTTCCATGCCGATACCGTAGGCTAGGCACTTGATTAGAGCAAGTCGATGTTGTTGACTATTACATCATGGCTACTGATCACCTGGCCGACATCGAGTTTCGGCACTTGCTGAGCTTCCGCGCCGTGGCGGAGACCGGCTCGTTCCACGAGGCAGCCGAATCGCTCGACTACACCCAGTCCGCTGTGAGCCAGCACGTGGCCGCGCTCGAGACTATGTTGGGCGTTCGCCTCCTGGAACGATCGCGGGGCCGGCGTTCGGTCAAGGTCACGGAGGTGGGGTCGCTACTGCTCCGCCACGCAGACGCCATCGTGGCTCGGATGCAAGCGGCGCGCGCGGACCTGCGAGCCTATTCGGAGGGCGCCACGGGGCAGCTCCGGGTCGGTACATACCAGAGCGTCGGAGCTCGCGTCCTGCCGGCAACTCTGGGCATCTTCACGGGCCTCTGGCCCGACGTGGAAGTCCACCTGATGGAAACGAATACCGACGACGGTCTGCTGGATCTTGTCGAATCCGGGGACCTGGATCTCTCGTTTGCCGTGTATCCGCTGTCGGAAGGCCCGTTCGAAGCCGTCGAGCTGTTCCGCGATCCATACGTCCTGGTTGTGCCCGCGGCCTCGCCGCTGACACGGCTGGACCGACCCGCCACCGCCCGGGAGATCGCGGACCTGCCGCTCATCGGCTTTCGGCACTGCCGGAGCACCGGCGCGGCCGAAGCCTACCTGCGGGCCGACGGCGGCAACCCGCAGTGGGTCTTCCGTTCGGACGACAACACGACCGTCCAGGCGCTGGTGGTAGCGGGCATCGGCGTGGCGCTGGTCCCTCGCCTGACCGTGGACGAAACCGACCCGAAGTGCGCCGTCATACCGACTGATGTTCCGCCGCGGGTCCTGACCCTTGCCTGGCATCGCGATCGATACCGATCCACGGCCCAGGTCGCATTCGTGGAACTGGCCAGGCAGGTCTGCCTGGAGCTGCAGCAGAAAGTAGCCCCGACGCTCGCTCAGTAGCAAAGGCGCGCTGCACGCAGTCCCGCGGACGCCCGACCGGCGAGCCGCGGCCACGCATCGTCGGCGCGGCGCCATTACCCTCTAGGTATGCCCGAATTGCCAGAGGTCGAGACCATCGCGGGCGACCTGCGGCGCCTTGTGACGGGCGCGCGGATCGTGAGTGCCAGCTCCAACTGGCCACGGACAATCCGCAGCCACGACCCGGATTCGTTTGTGCGGGGAGTGGCTGGTCGCGAGATTCAGGGCGTCGGCCGTCGCGGTAAGCAGCTGCTGATCGAGCTGGGGCCGAGCGCCGGGCCGGCCGACTCTCCCGATATGGAACCGGCCGTTCTCACGGTCCACCTCAAGATGACCGGCCAGCTTTTCGTCGTGCCGGCAGGCACCCCGCAGGATCGTCATGTGCACGTCGTGCTGACGCTGGCCGACGGTCGGGAACTGCGGTTTCGCGACATGCGCAAGTTCGGGCGGATGGGGCTGTATCGGCGCGACGAAGCCACTGGCCAGCCGGCCGCAGGCGAGGCGGCCGGTGTCCTGGCGCAGGGCGCCGAGCCGCTGTCGGACGACTTCACGGCGCGGCGTTTTGCCGAAACGCTCGCCGGGCGGCACGGCCGCCTCAAGACGCTGCTGCTGAACCAGGACTTCCTCGCGGGCGTCGGCAACATATACGCGGACGAGGCGCTGTGGCGGGCGCGGCTCCACCCGCTGCGCGATGCCGGGTCGCTTCGCCCCGAGGATGCGCGCCGTCTCCACAGGGCCCTGCGCGATGTCCTGGCCGAGGCGGTCGAGCGGCGGGGCAGCTCCGTCGACGACTACACAGCGCCCGAAGGCGACGGTTCGATGCAGGAGCATCTGCAGGTGTATCAGCGAACCGGCGAGCCGTGCGACCGCTGCGGCCGACCGATCCGGCGGATCGTGCTGGGCGGCCGATCGGCCCACTTCTGCTCGTGGTGCCAGCGTCTCCCGGCGGGGCAACGGGAGGCTTCAGCGAAGCTGCTCGAAGGTACGTCAGGCAGGAGAGGGAGCGCCGCCGCCCACCCCAGGCGAGGCCCACGCTGGACTGAGCTCGACGGCGAGGGCGCCCTGGGTCGAGCGCAGGACGAAGAAACCCGGGCCGGCGCGCGGGCTGCGGCGCGCGCCGGGGAGCGGGCGCGTCGCGCGGCTGCGGCTCGTGAGGCAGCCGCCACCCGTCGGGCTGCGGCGCGCGCCGGGGGGACCGTCTGATGTCTATCGTCAGGCTCGATGGCGTCGTCCGTGAGGTCGGGGACTTCGTGATCATCGACCGGCTGGACGCGGCCGTCGCCGCCGGCGATCGAATCGGCCTGGTCGGCCCGAACGGCGCCGGCAAGACGACCCTGCTCCGGCTCGTTGCCGGCCTTGACGAGCCCGACCGTGGCGAGGTCCATCGAAAGCGTGGGCTCGCCATGGCCATGCTCTCCCAGGAGGCTCACGTCGACTCGGCCTTCATCGACTCGCCAAGCCTGAGGCTGGCCGTCCGCGCCGGCGCCGAACGGCTGGAGGAGCTCGAGCGAACCCTTCGAACCCTCGAAAACGAAGGCCGTGTTACCGAGCCCGAGTACGAGAACCTTCAGCACGAGTTCGCGGTGAAGGATGGCTACTCGCTCGACCAGCGGGTCGAGGCGGCGCTCTCCGGCCTGGGCTTCGAGCGGGCCGAGTGGGATCGGCCGCCGACGGAGCTCTCCGGCGGCGAGCAAACGCGCGCGGCCCTGGCCCGGCTGCTGCTCTCCGATCCGGAGCTGCTTCTTCTCGACGAGCCGACGAACCACCTCGATCTCGGGGCGCTGGAGTGGCTCGAAGAGCACCTCGGCCGGCGCCACGGCAGCTTGATCGTGGCCTCCCACGACCGCGCCTTCCTCGACGCCACCGTGAACCGCGTGTGGGAGCTGCGCGATCGACGGATGACGCCGTTCCGTGGCAGCTACGCCTCGTACGCCCGCCAGCGCGAGGAGCGCGACCTTCGGGCCGCGGCCGAAGTCGAGGCTCGTGCCGGCGAGATCGCCCGCGAACAGGAACTGGTCCAGCAGTACCGCCACCAGCGCAAGCACGGCAAGATGCACGAGCACGAGGCGCGCCTGGAAGCTCTCCAACCGCTCGAGAAGAGGAAGTCCGAAGCCCGGCTGCGGCTACCGACCGAGGCTCTCGCCGGAGGGGCGCCCGCCAGATCGTACGAGTCGGTGGTTCGGGCCGAGGGGCTGGTCGTGGGTTATCGAGGCGACGGCGTTCGGTCCGGAGAGGGGGCCGAAGAGACGCCGGGCGAGACGCCTGTCGCCCGCGTCCCATGGCTGGAGCTCCGGCGTGGCGACCGCGTCGGCATCGTCGGCCCGAATGGCGCAGGCAAGACCACGCTCCTGCGCACCATCGCCGGGGAGCTGGCGCCGCTGGACGGCGCGCTCGATCTCGGCCGCAACGTCCAGCTCAGCTACCTGGTCCAGGTTCGGGACGCGCCGATCCCCGGCGCCACTGTCCTTGATGCGCTTCTCGCCGAGATGCCACTGACAGAGGCCGCGGCGCGGAGCCATCTCGCTCGCTTCCTGTTCCGCGGCGACGATGTCTTCAAGGAAGTCTCGGCCCTCTCCGGCGGTGAAAGATCGCGGCTGGAGCTGGCGCTGCTCTTCCTGCTGCCGGCGAATCTGCTTCTTCTCGACGAGCCGACGAACCACCTGGACATTCCCGCCCGAGAGGCTCTCGAGGCCTTCATGGCGGGCACGGACGCCACCCTTCTCGTCGTCAGCCACGACCGACGGCTGCTCGAGAAGGTGTGCGATTCGCTGTGGGTGGTCGACGGCGGGCTGGCCGTGCCGTTCGAAGGGGGCTATCGCGCCTGGCGGGCCGCGGTCGCCGATGGCTGGACGGCGAAGGCGGCAGCCGAAAGGCAGGCGGTACGGCTTCATGGTGGGCGAACGCGGCAGACCGGCGCGCGCGAGCCGGGGGTCGCGGTTGGGGCTTCGAGTTCGAAGGCCGGAGGGCGGCCGTCGAGCGTGGTTTCTTCATCGGTGAGTGGCGTCCCGGGCGCTCCCGGCCAAGGCGCGGGATCCGGGGCGCGTTCTCCGGGCCTCGATGGGGCGCGTCCGGCGGCTGCCAAGCTGTCGAAGGACGCCTATCGTCGACGGAAGGCCCAGGTCGATGAGGAGCTCGCCCGTCTCAACGAGCGCAAGCAACGGCTCGAGTCGGCCTTGCTCGATCCCGGCGTACATGGCAACTTCGTCGAGCTACGCCGGGTCAGCCGCGACCTTGCGGCGGTGAACGATGCTCTGGCCGCGGCCGAGGAGGCGTGGCTAGAAGTGGAGGAAGCGGCACCGTGACGGAGCATGGATCCGAGCGTCGGGCCTTGGACGGGCGTCAGCGCGGGACTCTGGGTACGCGGGGCCCTGTGATCGGCCTGATCGGCCCGATCGGTTGCGGCAAGTCGACCGTGGCCGGCTGGCTGGCCGATCGCGGCGCCGCGGTGATCGATGCCGATCAGCTCACTCGGGACCTCATGGCGCCCAGCACGGCGGTCACTCAATCCATCGTTGCGCGCTTCGGCGAAGAGTATCGGCGGCCAGACGGCTCGGTCGACCGGGGCGCGCTTGGGCGGCTGGTCTTCGCCGATCCGGCACGCCTGGCCGAGCTGGAGTCGATCGTCCACCCCGCGGTGACTTACCTGGAGCGCGACGCGATCCGCGCCGCCGATGCGCGCCGGCCGACGGCGATCGTCCTCGAGGCGATCAAGCTCGTGGAGGCCGGCCACGCTCCATGGTGCGACGAGGTCTGGCTCGTCGTCTGCGACCCGGAGGCCCAACTCGCCCGTCTCACCGGCCGCGGCATGGACGAATCCGACGCCCGCCAGCGAATCGCCGCCCAGGCCGCCTCGCTCGCGACATGGCGCTCTGCCGCGACCCGGATCATCCGCACCGACGGTCTACGCGACGAAGTGCAGCCCGTCGTCGGTGCCGCCTTCGATGAGGTGCTGGCGAATCAGGTGTGAGCTGGGCACCGGGGTGTGGAATGGCGCCCCTGGGTACAATCGCCCGGTGATTGCGTCCCATCATGATCGCCGTCGGTGGTTCGTCGCCGCGGCGGCTCTCGTCGCGATCGTCTCGGTGGCTGGTATCGCCACCCTGGCCGGCTCAAGCCCCAACCCGACTCCGGGCCCCACCGCCGCCGCGGGAAGCGTGATCGCGTTCGATCCGACCGCCGTGGCAAGCTCAAGCGGGCTCCTCGTCCCCGGCACGATGTCGGCCGACCCGAGCGTTTCCACGCCTGCCGTTCCCACTTTCCCACCGCTCGACCTGTTGTTCACGCCCAGCCCGGCGCCGGCGCGCGGCGCCCAACCGACGGACCCCAGCCAGGCCCAGGACTCGCGCCGGCCGCTTCCGGTCCAGTCGGTCGACTGGCTGACGCTCAAGGCTGCCGGTCGGATCGTCATCGTCGGCGGACAGGTCACGGTTCTTCCAACTGGCGCGGATCCGCTCGTGAACCCTGCGACAGGGCTCGCCGTGCCCGCCAAGTTAACCCTCGACACTTCCTGGACGCGCTGGATCGTCGAGCCGCCCGGCTATGGGGCCGATGAGAAGGGGGACCGCTACTCGGACCTGAGCTACTGGAACCTGTGCGGCGACGGATCGATGGCGGTGACGCTCTGGTACTGGCAGCAGCTGACTGGCGGGCCTGACGTGACGGGCACGGCGGGCTACTTCCTCGACCCGTACGCGAACGAAGCGGTGGCCTGGCCGACGAATGGGCCCACGATTGCCCTCTCCGGCGGAGCGCGGCTCGGTACGTACTGGTCCGGCTCCGATGCCGTCAGCGGCTTCACGGCCCACGGCCGTGGCTTCGTTATGTACCTGGCGATGGCCGCCCAACCGGCGACGTGGCAGTCGACCGGGCTGTCCGTGTTCTCACGGAACGGCAAGCCGATCTATCCGACATCCGGCACTCCCCGGACCAACATCCAGACCGGGCTCAACTGGGAGGTCTCCGGCCACAACGCCAGCAACTGGACGGAGGCCTACTATGCTTCGGTGATTCGGCCCGACCCGACCCTCACGCGCGATCTGGCCACGGCGGTGATGCTGGACGTAGGTCGGGACGGCGTGCCGGTGGTTGGGGCGGTCGATGCCTACAACTTGCCGAACTGGCAGGCGGGCTCGGCGACGCCCCATACCCGCCACGCGATCGCGATCGTCGGTTACGACAACACAACCAAGCCGCCGACCTTCACCTACGTCGATACCTGCGGCCGCTCCTGCAACGCTCGCGGCGGCAACCAGAACGGCGGACTCCACGTGATCTCGCAGTCGCAGATGGTGGCGGCGATTCAGAACGCGGTCGGCTCGGGCTTCGTCTGGTAGGGCGTCGGGCGGGCACCCGGGGCAATCGCGTTGTCCGCCGACGCCTTCAGCACGGGGCAGGCCGCCGGATCGCCGTTCGCTGCCGGTCGCCCCGCGCCGCCTGGATCAGGAACGCCCGCCGCGCCAGACACCGACGGGTTCGAACCTGAGCGGGACGTCGACCAGGATGAGTTCGCTCGGTTCGGTCGCCCGGATCTCGATCGATGGCCGCAGGGTCACCCTGGCCGCCGCTCCCGTGGTGACGGGCTGGCCGCCGAACCTCGCGCCCCCATCGATCAGGTAGACGTAGGCCCCCCTTCCCGGGGCCATCTCGTGGACCACTTCGACGTCGGGGTCGAGCGAGGCGACGAAGACCGAGGCGTCCTGGTGGACCTTGACTGTCTCGCCGGGCTCGCCAACCGGGGCGACCACCTTGAGCAGCCGGTTCGTCCGGTCGGCCTTCGTGAAGACGCGCTGCTCCACGCCGGGTTGTAGGTCCGCGGTATCGGGGAGAATCCAGATCCCGATGAACCGCATCGGGTCGGTCTTCGACGGGTTCTGCTCGGCGTGGAGCGCCCCCGGCCCGAGCGTCATCCGCTGGACGGACCCCGCCGGCAGCGGCCCAGGTGCGCCACCCACGTTGTCCTCGTGCCCGAAGTTGCCTTCGACGACGTAAGTCAACGCTTCGACGTCATGGTGAGAGTGGAGCGGCCAGCCGGCTCCCGGGATGAGCCGGTTATCGTTGAAAACGCGCATCGCCCCGAAGTGCTCGTTCGCGGGATCGGGATCGCGGTAAGTGTCGAAGGAGAAGTGCCAGTGGGCCAGGAACCACTCACCCATCTCCTGGTGGATGTCCTGGCCGTTGCGGATGAGGATCATTGACTGTCTCCTGAGCGACGGCTGCAGTGGCGTGATGAGGTTAGAGCCGGTGCCGATGTCTTGCTTGACCTGGGTTCGGGCGCTCAGAATGATCTAGAACGTGTGTTCTAGTTCAACACCTGGCGATATACTCGACTCCCACCCTGACGAGAGGTTGAAGTGCCCGACTTCCGGCTCGTTGCCGACTTCAAGCCCACCGGCGATCAGCCGCAGGCAATCGAGAGACTAAGCGAAGGCCTGTCGAAAGGCCTGCGCCACCAGACGCTTCTGGGCGCCACCGGCACCGGCAAGACTGCCACGATCGCCTGGACGATAGAACGGCACCAGAAGCCCACCCTGGTTCTCGCCCACAACAAGACGCTGGCCGCCCAGCTGTACTCCGAGTTCCGCGAGTTCTTCCCCGACAACGCCGTCGAGTACTTCGTCAGCTACTTCGACTACTACCAGCCCGAGGCCTACCTGCCGCGCAGCGACACATACATCGAGAAAGACTCGAGCCGCAACGACGAGATCGACAAGCTCCGGCACGCCGCGACCAAGGCGCTGTTCGAGCGGCGTGACGTGATCATCGTCGCCAGCGTCAGCTGCATCTACGGCCTGGGCGCCCCGGTCGACTACGGGGCCACGATCCTGCGGTTGCGCGTCGGCGGCCAGTACCGCCGCGACGCCGTGCTCCGCCACCTCGTCGATCTCCAATACCAGCGCAACGACCAGGCCCTCACGCGGGCCCGTTTCCGGGTTCGGGGCGACACGCTCGAGCTGATCCCCGCCGCTGAGGACCGCCTGGTGCGGGTGGAGTTCTTCGGCGACGAGGTCGAACGGATCACCGAGCTGGATCCGCTCACCGGCGAGCTACTGGCCGAGCGGGCGGATGTGAACGTCTACCCGGCTACGCACTACGTCACGCCGGCCGACAAGCTGATGGCCGCCGTCAAGTCGATCGGCGATGAGATGGAAGTCCGGGTCGGCGAGCTGCAGGCCCAGGGACGCGAGCTCGAGGCGGCCCGACTCCGGCAGCGCACCACGTTCGACCTCGAGATGATGCGCGAGCTAGGCTACTGCACCGGCATCGAGAACTACTCGCGCCACCTTTCCGGCCGCGAAGCCGGCTCCCGCCCGTGGACGCTGCTGGACTACTTCCCGCCCGACTGGCTGCTGGTCGTCGACGAAAGCCACATGTCGATCCCACAGGTGGTCGGCATGTACAAGAACGACCGGACGCGCAAGGAGATCCTGGTCGATTTCGGGTTCAGGCTGCCCTCGGCGCTCGATAACCGGCCGCTCACGTTCGAGGAGTTCGAGGCCAGCGTCAACCAGGTGATCTACATGAGCGCGACCCCCGGGCCCTATGAGCTGGAACGCAGCCAGCAGGTGGTCGAGCAGCTCATCCGTCCGACCGGCGTCGTCGATCCTTACATCACCGTCAAGCCGACCGAAGGTCAGATCGACGACCTGCTCGAGCTCATCCGGGGTCGGGTGGAGCGCGGTGAGCGGTCGATCGTCACCACACTGACCAAGAAGATGGCCGAGGACCTGGCCGACTACCTGCACGAGCTCGGCGTGAAGGTTCAGTACCTGCATTCCGAGGTCGACACGCTCGAGCGCGTCCAGATCCTGCGCGACCTCCGGCTGGGCGTGTACGACGTGATCGTCGGTATCAACCTGTTGCGCGAGGGGATCGACCTGCCGGAGGTGACGCTGGTCGCGATCCTCGACGCCGACAAGGAGGGATTCCTGCGGAGCGCCTGGTCGCTCGTTCAGATGGTCGGCCGGGCGGCGCGAAACGTGGGCGGCGAGGTCGTGATGTACGCCGACACCGTGACGGAATCGATGCGGGTCGCGATCGACGAGACGAACCGGCGCCGCTCGATCCAGGAGCGCTACAACCGGGACCACGGCATCCAGCCGGTGACGATCGTCAAGGGGATTCGCGACATCAACGATCGGCTGCGGGCGGTCGCCGAGGCGCACGGGACCTACGCCACGGCTCCGGGACAGGAACGGGCCTTCACCGAGATGGCCAGGGGTCAGGTGGAGAAGCTGGTCGGTCAGATGGAAGCGGAAATGCGTCAGGCCGCCCGCGACCTGGAGTTCGAGCGCGCCGCGGCGTTGCGCGACGAGATCCAGGAGATCCGGTTGCGGGTCCTCGACGAGGACGCCTCGGCGGCCGTGGCCCGGGCGGCGGAACGAGCCGCGAAGACTCGGCCGGTGGGACCGGCAGGGCCGCACCCGGCGCCTGCGCGTTCCGCTCGAACCATCAAGCCGGTCCGGGTGGCGCGGCAGCACGCCGGGCGGCGGGGCAGGGGAGCCCTCATCGTCGGCGGCGACGGGCCGGAGGGGCCCGAGCTGGAGGTCACCGAGGTTCGGGTCCTGCCCGCGGGCGAAGAACCGGGCGGGGACGATCTCGCGACAGCCTCGACCGCCTCCGACTGGCTGCCGGGCATCCGCGACGAGCACGAGGACGACGGCTGGTCTGTCAAATGGCTGGACCGGCCGACGTGGGACCGTACGGTCACGCCGAACGTGATCAAGCGCACAGGCCAGCGCCCGGCCGGCCGTGGCAGGCGCCGGCGCTAAGAGCACCGGGCTCGGAGGAGGATCGATGGACGCGTTGAGCGAAGCCTTCCAGCACCACACCTGGGCCACGGAGAAGCTGATCCGGCACCTGCGCGCTCTCCCGACAGATGCATTGACGGCCACCGCCCCCGGTGTATACGGCGAGGTCCTGGCGACGCTCTCGCACCTGCTCGATGCGGACGGCCGCTACCTCCAGTACCTGGAGGGGACGCCGCCACCTCCCAAAGAGGGCCCCGATTCGACGCGCAGCCTCGCCGAGCTGGCCGACCAGGTTCGCGACCAGGCCGTCCACTGGCGGATCGTGCTGGCAGGCGTCGGCGAACTGGACGTCACGATCCCCGCCCGCGGAGTCCGACCCGAGATGCCCCACGCCACGAACCTGCTCATCGGCCAGGCGCTCCACCACGGCAACGACCACCGCACCCAGATCTGCACCGTGCTCTCGACCGATGGGTTCCAGACGCCGGATCTGGACGTCTGGGCCTACTGGCGCGAGCGCCGACTGGCGCCGTCGAAGTAGGGGGACTGGGATCTCGGCCACCGGGCGTGCAGACCATCGCGGCCGGGCTCAAGTCTTCGGTCGAGCCAGCGCGCGTCTGCCCGCGATCACGAGGATGACGAGCATCACGAGGATGATCAGCAGCGAACCGCGAAGCGTCGCCACGCCGGCTACCGTGCCGATGACCGGCGGGCCGATCAGGCCGCCGGCGTAGCCCATCGTCGAGACTGCGGCGATCCCGGCCGCCGCCGGAATCCCCGGCTGCGACCCCGCAGCCCGAAACAACGTCGGCACGACGGCGGCCAACCCGAGGCCCATCATCCCGAATCCTACGATCGCCACGGCCGGGACCTGCACGGCAAGCGCCAGGCCCAGACCGAGGGCCGCCAGCGCGGCGCCGCCGCTCACCAGCCGGGCGGAGCCGAGCGCCACGGCGAGGCGGTCGCCGGCGAGTCGAGCAATGGCCATGCAGCCGGCGAAGACCGTGACGGCGAGACCGGCGACGCCCTGTGACGCGTTCATGGTGCTCTGCAGGTAGACGCCACTCCAATCGGAGGCGGAGCCCTCGGCCATGAGCCCGCACAGGGCGAGCCCGCCGAGAAGCACCAGCGGTCCGGTGGGGAGCCTCAATCCCGCGCCACCCTCGGCGTGTCGATCGGGCGGCATCGTGAAGCGCAGGATCACGCCGCCGACGGCCAGCGCCGCGCCGACGACCGCGAACTCGGGCAGCACCGGAATCCCAAGGGCCGCGACCTGGGTGCTGACGAGCGCGCCGGCAAAGGCGCCGATGCTCCAGCAGGCGTGCAGGCGCGATATGATCGGGCCGGCTCCGGCGTGCTCGACGGCGATGCCGTTCGCGTTCATCGAGACGTCCATCGTCCCCTGCGAAATGCCGAAGGCCAGCAGGCTGATGGTCAGGCTGGCGAAGTTCCAGGACGCCCCGATGAAGACCATCATGACCGCGCAGCCGACCGTCGTCAGCGGCGTCATGACATGCGTGCCGAACCTGCTGCCGAGCCACCCGCCGAAGGTCATCGTCAAGACGGCCCCGACCGAGGCTCCCAGCAGGGCGAACCCCAGGCCGGTCGCGTCCAGGCCAGTCTGAGCCTTGACCGCCGGGATTCGCGCTGCCCACGTACCGAAGGCGATGCCGTTGAGCATGAACGCGGCCGCGACGGCGGCGGCATGGACCCGCAGGTTCCGCCCGGCGACTTGAAGCGCCGCGGTCACGCGGCCACGCCCATGGCGCGCGTCACCGCGACCACCAGGACCGCGGCCGCCACTCCGGGGAGCAGCAGGCGGGTCCGCGCCACCACGAGCACACAAACGCCGACCGCAACCGGCTCGATGCCGATCAGCAGGCGGGGCGGCTTGTCGGACGTGAGCAGGCAGTTGACGGCGGCCAGAGCCGCGAGCGCCGCCGGGCCGGCCAGCCGCAGGTAGGTGACCGCCCACGACGGCAGCCGCTCGATCCCGGGCGCCAGCATCGGCAGCGCGCGCGAAGGGTAGGTGACGCCCCACATCAGGAAGGCGAGAGGCACGAGGGCGATGCTCACGGCAGGCCGGCCTCGGAGGACGGTTCGGGCGTCTCCGGCGCGCTCGACTCTTCGTGGGGCGAGGGCGGCACCGCCAGGCCGAAGCAGGGCCCGAGCAGCGCGCCGGCGACCAGCCCGAGAGAGGCGCCGGCGACCAGCCCGACCGGCACGGCAACCACGACGGCCCCGAGGGCGGCCGCCGCGTCGCGGCGGCCGGAGACCATCCCCAGCGAGAGCCCGGCCATGGCGGCGGGGAAGGCGATGTCCAGGCCGAGCCTGGTTGTGTCGACCGCGCCGCCGACCACGTAGCCGAGGCAGGAGCCGATCGTCCACGGCACGAAGATGGCCATCGCCGCGATCCAGTAGCCGCGCCGCTCGAAGCGCCCGATGCGGCGGAAATGTGCCAGTGCTAGGGCGAAGGTCTCGTCGGTGAGGAAGTGGGCCATGACGGCCCTTTCCCGGCGGGATCGGGCCGTGGCGTAGGGCGCGATCGCGGCGGAGTAGAGGAGGTGGCGCGCGTTGATCAAGGCCACTACCCCGGCGATCGCGAGCCATGAGGCGCCGTCCTTGACCAGCCCGGCGGCCGCGAATTGGGCGCCGCCTGCCAGGGCGATCGTGGAGTTGGCCAGCACGTCCAGGAACGAGTAGTGAGCCTGCAGCGCGGTCAGCCCGAAGACCAACCCGACCGGCAGCGCATAGGCCGCGATCGCCAGGCCGTCTCGGGTGAGCTGCCGGCGCGACTCTCCGACCGCGTCGGACGCACCCGCCGTGGTCGTGGTGGCTGGGGTTGCCCCGCTCATCGTCGCTGCCTCGCCCGCTGGTCTCTGCCCGGACGTCGGATGTTACCGGACGCTGCCCCGGAGCGCGGCGTATCCTGCGGCCATGCCAAGGCGGGGGATCTTAGAGTCCGGCTCGCGGCCTTCGAGGGGCTGCGCGAGCAGGTCGATCTGCGCGGCGACGTCCTGCCGCGGGCGCTCCTGGAGCAAGGGTTCGTGTTCGAGGGCGGTCGCGTCCCGCTCGTGGGGCCGCAGGGCATATTCAAGCCCAGGGTCTGTGACCTCCCGCTCTCTATCACGACGATTCCCGGTGGGGAGTACGCGGACCAGATGTCGGGCTCAGCCCTGAGGTACTCGTAGCGAGGAACGGATCCGCGTCATCCCGACAACGTCGGCCTCAGGCGGGCGATGGGCGGGCACGTGCCTCTGGTCCTGTTCGTCCGTGTCGAGGCTGGTCGCTCTCTGGCGCACCAGCCGGTGTTCATCGTCGGCGACGACCCGGCGCGGCTCGTCTTCGATGTCGACGTCGATGCCGATCTCGGCGCCATCGCTGAGATTGACGGCTCGGCCGCGAGCGAAGCCATCGAACGGCGGTACGTCACCTTGGCGTTCCGCCGTCGCGTCCACCAGCGGGCGTTCCGCGAGCGAGTGCTAAAGGCATATCGAGAGCAGTGCGCCGTCTGCCGGCTCCGTCACCAGGAGCTTCTCGACGCCGCCCACATCGTCGCCGACGCCGAGGACGAGGGCGATCCCGTGGTCAGCAACGGGCTGGCGATCTGCAAACTGCACCACGCTGCGTTCGACTCCTTCTTCCTGGCCGTCCGGCCGGACTATACGATCGAAGTCACGCGGTCGATCCTCGAAGAGTCGGATGGGCCGATGCTGCTTCACGGGCTGAAGCAGGTGCACGATCAGCCGATCCAGCTGCCGCGCACTCGCGGCGATCGGCCCGACTCCGAGCGTCTGCGGAGCCGCTACGAGCGCTTCCTGAGGGCTTCTTGAGCGACGGCTCCCGCCCACGCCGCAGTCAGCGGACCATGCCGTGCCGTGCCACTCCTTGCCGGGCCAATCCGTGCCGGGCCAATCCGTGCCGGGCCAATGCGTGTCGCGCAGTGAGAGCGTGACGGACGTGCGCGGCCATAGCCCATGCGCGGCGCCAGCCAGACGTGCGGCCGCCGGGCACGCCGGAACTCTCGGTCGTGCGCCGCGCGGCTGTCGCCATTCGCTCGCGAGCCGCCTGTTCCCGCATCTCGTCATGCTGGCGGAGAACCAGCGCGAGCCTGTCTTCCGGTGCTATCTGGTGCATCTCAGAACCTTCGATCGGCCAGCGCCCTGGCCCTCCCTGTTGCTCCCACCTGAGGTTTCGAATGCTGTGCCGTTGTCGGCGGGGCCGCAGCCCAGGAGCCGACACATGGCTGGTGAACGTTGGGACTCCGGCTCAGTAGCGGGGTCGACAGCCGGGCTGTCGCGCGCGTGACACGGAGCATGGGACGCTCGGGCGGAACCGGCCGCCCGAAATCAGATCCCTGCCATTCGCTCGAGGGCATCGACGTCATCGATCAGGATCCTGTCGCGCTCGACCCGGAGGAGCGGGCGCCGGTTCGATACGCTCTGAGATCGAGGCGCTCGCGCTGCGGGGCCGGGTGGATCTGGAACCTGTGGAACCAACGCCGGATGCCGCGGCATCTTCGGTCGGCCCGATCGCGGACTTTGGGCTCACACCAGGGGAGCGCCAGGTGCTCGACCTCGTGGCCGCCGGTCGCACGAATCGCCAGATCGGGGAGACCCTCTTCATCGGCGAGCGGACGGTGGGTGTCCACGTCTCGAACATCCTGCGCAAGCTCGGCGTTTCGGGCAGGACCGAGGCTGCGGCGCTCGCATACCAGCTGGGCCTCCTCGCCGCTGCGCGTCGTTGACCTGCGCGGGAGGCCGGGCGCGGGCGCGATCCGCGGCCACTCACGCACATCCAAAGCGACGCTCGATCGCTTGTGCCGTGTCTGCTCCGAACGCCCTCCGCGGGCTCCCCGGCTATTCGACCGTCTCGCTACGCTCCTTCTCTGGCAAGAACGTTTGTTCGCTTGCGTCGGGTTGGCCTACAATGACGACCTATGCCGCAGGAACTACTGGTGGTTCGCGGGGCCCGCGAGCACAACCTCAAGAACATCACCGTGGCCATGCCACGCGACCGCCTGGTCGTCATCACGGGCCTGTCCGGCTCGGGCAAGAGCAGCCTCGCCTTCGACACGATCTACGCCGAGGGCCAGCGCCGCTACGTCGAGAGCCTGTCGGCATATGCCCGACAGTTCCTCGGCGAGATGCAGAAGCCGGACGTCGACCAGATCGACGGCCTCTCACCGGCCATCTCGATCGACCAGAAGGGCGCCAGCCGGAACCCGCGTTCGACGGTCGGCACGGTCACCGAGATCTACGACCACCTGAGGCTCCTGTTCGCCCGCGTCGGCCACCCGCACTGCCCGACTTGCGGCCGTGAGATCGAGCGCCAGTCGGTCCAGCAGATCGTCGACCAGATCTACGACCTGCCGGAGGGAACTCGGCTGATGGTTCTCGGGCCGGTCATCAAGGACCGCAAGACCGAGGGCGACCGGGTCTTCGACCAGATCCGCCGTCAGGGCTTCGCCCGCGTCCGGGTCGACGGCGAGCAGATGGACCTGACGGAGACGAGGCAGCTGGACAAGTACAAGCGCCACACCATCGACGTGATCGTGGACCGCTTCATCGTGCGCCACGGCGGGGCGGAGGATGGCGCCGAGGGCGGCAAGGTTGCCGGGGCGGCCGAGGCTTCGCCCGCGGACCCGGCCCGGCCGGATTCGTCGCGCCTGGCCGACTCGGTCGAGACAGCGCTGCGCCTGGGCGAGGGCGTCGTCCTGATCGCCCCGGTCCCGCGCGACGAAGAGGCGCCGGCCTTCGAGGAGCGGCGCTACAGCGAGCGATACAGCTGCCCGTACGACGGCACCACGGTCGACGAGCTCGAGCCGCGAAGCTTCAGCTTCAACTCGCCGCACGGAGCGTGCCCGAGCTGCACCGGCATCGGCAGCCGGCTGGAGATAGACCCCGACCGCGTCATCCCGAACAAGAACCTGTCGCTGGCGAACGGCGCCCTGGTGCCCTGGGCCCGCCTGCCGATGGAGAACTCGTGGCACGGCAAGATCATCGAAGCCGTCTGCAACGAGCACGGCTGGGACTTCAACGCCCCGGTCAAGAACCTTCCGCCGGAGGCAGTCGACCACATCCTCTACTCGGGCCGCGGCGAGCGGGTCGTCATCGGCTATCGCCACGAGCGCGGCGAGAACACCTACGGCGCTACCTTCGAGGGCATCATTCCGAACCTCGAGCGCCGCTTCCGCGAGACCGAGTCGGAGTTCATCAAGTCCGAGCTCGAGCGCTACATGGTCGCCCGGCCGTGCCCCACGTGCGAGGGCAGGCGACTCAAGCCGGAGATCCTCGCGGTGACCGTGGACGGGTGGAACATCTGGCAGGTATCGACGCTCTCGATCACCGCTGCCTGTGACTGGGTCGGCGGGCTGCCCGAACGGCTGACGGAGCGCGAGAGGACGATCGCCCGGCAGGTCCTAAAGGAGATCGCGTCGAGGCTTGGCTTCCTGCTCGACGTCGGACTCGACTACCTGACGCTCGATCGAACCAGCCAGACGCTCTCGGGCGGCGAGGCGCAGCGCATCCGGCTGGCAACCCAGATCGGGTCGAGCCTGATGGGCGTGCTCTACATCCTCGACGAGCCGTCGATCGGCCTCCACCAGCGCGACAACGCCAAGCTCATCGCCACGCTCACTCGCCTGCGCGATCTCGGCAACACCGTCCTCGTGGTCGAGCACGACGAGGAAACCATCCGGACGGCCGACTGGGTCATCGACATCGGGCCCGGACCCGGCGAGCACGGCGGCGAAATCGTGGCGAACGGGCCGCTGGAAACGATCCTGGCCGAGCCGCGGTCCATCACCGGCGCTTACCTGCGCGGGGAGCTGGCCGTCGCCATTCCCGAGACCCGTCGGGCGGGCAGCGGCCAGGCGCTCGTCGTACGTGGAGCCAGCGAGCACAACCTCAAGAGCGTCGACGTGGCGTTCCCACTCGGCCGTTTCGTCGCCGTGACCGGTGTCTCGGGGTCGGGCAAGAGCACCCTTGTCTCCGATGTCCTGTACCGGGCTCTGGCGCACGAGCTGAACGGCTCCCGCGAGAACCCGGGCGCCCATGAAGCGCTCGAAGGGATCGAAGCCATCGACAAGGTCATAGACATCGACCAGAGCCCGATCGGCCGGACGCCGCGCTCGAATCCTGCCACATACACCGGCCTGTTCGGACCGATCCGCGAGCTGTTCGCCGCCACGCCGGAGGCCCGGCTGCGCGGCTACATGCCCGGCCGTTTCAGCTTCAACGTCAAGGGCGGCCGGTGCGAGCACTGCAAGGGCGACGGCATCCTCAAGATCGAGATGCAGTTCCTGCCCGACGTCTACGTCCCCTGCGAGGTGTGCAAGGGCAAGCGGTACAACCGCGAAGCCCTGGAGATCCACTACCACGGTCGGTCGATCGCCGACGTCCTCGAGATGACGATCGAGGAAGCGCTCGACTTCTTCGCCCCGGTGCCGAGCGTCCGGGCCAAGCTGCAGACGCTGTTCGACGTAGGTCTGGGCTATGTCCATCTCGGCCAGCCCGCTACGACCCTCTCCGGCGGCGAGGCCCAGCGCGTGAAGCTGGCCACGGAGCTGTCGAAGAGGGCCACCGGCCGGACGATCTACTTCCTCGACGAGCCGACCACTGGCCTGCACATGGCGGACGTTGAGAAGCTGCTGCACGTCCTTCACCGGCTCGTGGATACCGGCAACACCGTCATCGTCATCGAGCACAACCTCGACGTCGTCAAAACGGCCGATTGGATCGTGGACCTGGGCCCGGAGGGCGGCGAACGAGGTGGCTACGTCATCGCCGAGGGGACGCCGGAGGACGTCTCCCGCATGCCCGGCTCTGCCACCGGCGAGTACCTGGCCAGGGTTCTGCGGGGAGAGCCCGTCGTGCCGCTCTCGGCGGTGACGTTCGCCGAGTCGGCCGGGCACGTCCGCGTTCAGGCGGCGCCGTCCCCGGTCGAGATCGTATCGCCGCCGGAGAAGCGGGCCGTCGCCGGGGCGCTCCCCTCGCGCGAATAGCGGCATCGCCACGCGCTACGCGCCTCGGGCGCCCAGCCGCTGGTCAGTCCCCGGCGAAGTCGTCCCCGCCGCCGCGCCGCTTCCGTCTCCGTCGGCTAGGATGGGCCCATGCCCGACATCGAGTACGCGTTTCTGGCCGATTTCGCCCAGGTTCAGCCCGGGTCCAAGTTCCACGTCCTGGGCGGCGGGGTCTCCCGGTTGGCCGGACCGTCCTTTCCGTTCGTTCATCCGCACCTGTCGATCGTTGTGGGCTTGCGGCTCACCTCGGCCGAGCGCACACGCGAGCACGACCTCGGGTTCGTTGTAACGGCCCCCGACGGCGCCGACGTCACGAGCGCAACGGGCCGAGTTGTCTCGCACGGACAGACGGACGCGGCCGACGTTGTTCTGACGATCGCCATCGACCTCTGGAACATGACCCTCAAGGCCGCGGGCGAGCACGCAGTGCGCATCACCGTCAACGGGTCGGAGCGGAAGCGACTTCCGCTGATGGTGACGGGACCCCTGGAGCTCAACACTCCCGAGCAGCAACGCTACCTGGCCTGACGTGGCAAGGGGCCCGGAGCCGGCCAGGCACGAGCTGCCGGCCATTGACGAGGCTGCCCTGGCCGCGGCACGCGACGCGGACCGGCTTCTGGCGGACGCGCGCAACCGCGGGGCGCAGCGATGGGCCGACTTCCTAGCCGCGGTGCCGGACCAGCTCCGGGACGCCGGGGTCGCGGAGCTTCGCGCCGTCGCGCAGCGGGCCGGGGCTGCCTATGGACCCAAAGACTCGATTCGGGAGTCTCTGCCGGCGGAGCTGACTGAGCCCTTCCTGACCGACCTGGATCGACTGCGGAAGGCCATCGCTCGCGAGCTCGCCGAGCGATAGGACGCTTGCCTCGCTGGCTCGCTTGCGGTTCGCCGGGGGCCGCGGCGCCGGGGGCCGCGGCGTGGCCGAAACTCCCAGCTGCCGAAACTCCCGCTGCGTCGTCGTGGGCTATCCTCGAGGCGGGCACCAGACGGTGCCATTCGTCGAGACTCGGCTGGAGGTTGGCGCTTGAACGGTTCGGCGGCGCCCCCGGGCCGGGGGGATCCTCCTTTGCCGTCGGGCCTGCGCGTGGCTGGCCTGGGCTCGCGCATCGGCGCGTGGCTGATCGACAGCATGGTCCTCGGCGTGTTCCAGGTGGCCTTCTGGCTGTTCGCCGGCGCCGTTGGGGCCGTGAGCATCGACCCGGAAGCGCAACGGCAGCTCGAGGCATCGCCGTTGGCCCTGCCGACTGTGGCACCGTACCAGGCAAACCTGTCGCTGCTCGCACTTCTCCTGGCGGCCTTCGTCGTCCTGAACGTCGTCTATGCGACGGTCTGCTGGTCACGTTTCAGGGGCATGCCCGGACAGAGGCTCTTGTCGCTTCAGGTCGGGTCGGCCGCCACCGGCCGGAACATCAGCCTCGGGAGCGCGCTGCTCAGGGCAGTGATCGTCGTCGGCATCCCGATCGCCGCGGTGGCCGGGATCTACTACGCGGTTCTTGCGTTCGAAACGTCGGTGCCGTGGTCCGATGTGATGAATCCGCAGGCGGGCGGACCGGCAGAGGCGTGGCTGTCGGCCTGGTCCAACATGCTGTTGCTGGCGGTCTTCATGGCTCTGGCCTGGCCGGCGATTCTTCTGATTTCGACGGCGCCGAGCCGTATGCGGCAGGGTCTCCACGACCGATTGACCGGCTCGCTCGTGGTAGGGAAAGCCTCGCCGCCGGCGTGGGTCGGGTCCGCCCACGGCCCGGGCGTCGGCCCGGCTCTCGGTCCGCCCGGATACGGTTCGCCCCCGGCAGATGGCTCGCCCCCCGAGTACTGGCTGCCGCCCGGAACTCCCCCGCCCGACCCTTCGGCCGACCGCGGAGCCGTGGCCAGCGGCCGATCAACTCCGGGCGAGCCCCCGCCGATCGAGCCGGGGCCGGGAACGCCGACGCCGCCCTGGAGTCAGCCAGAGTGGCGTAATCCGTCCTCCGCATTCGGCGAGTCGGATGCTCGGCCGGCGGCCCGGAGGGTGGCCCTCAATCGACGCATCGCCGCTTACCTGCTCGACTGCTTCCTCGTTCTGCTGATCTCAGCCTTGACCGAGGCGGTAATAACCGTGGCATTGCTGCCGGCCGGCGGCTCGAATTTCGACGAGCGGACCTCCATCCTTCTTGGGCTCGTCGTCGGGTTGGAGCAACTGGCTTACTTCACCGCGGGCTGGGCGATCTTGAAGGGGACGCTCGCCCAGCGGGCCATGCACCTGCGGGTTGAGGACGTGACCAGCGGAAAGTCCCTGACGTGGATGGACGCCGTCGTCCGCTGGGCAATACTCCAGGGTCCGTTCGCCCTCGTAACAATCGTTCCAAACGCGGCTTCGATGCCGGTCCAGGTGGTCGCCACCGTCTGGGCGGCGTTCCTGCTGTCGGCGACCAGGAACGCGCCCGACGGGCGAGGTCCGCACGACCGCTTCCTCAACTGCCAGGTCACCCGTGATGCCTGATCGCCTGCCTGCGATGCTTATCGGCGGTCTCCGTCGAGGCCCAGCTCCACGTCGCTGAAGGCCTCGAGCAAGAACGGCGACGGCGAAGCCGGGTCGAAGACGAGCGTCAGCGACCGCCGCGCCCGCGTCCACGCCACATAGGCGAGCCGCCGTTCCTCTTCAAGCGCCCTGGCAGGTTCTGGAGCGTCGCGGATCGAGCGAGCCGACGGAAAGCGCCCGTCGTCGAGCCCAACCACCGCGACGTGGTCGAATTCCAGGCCCTTCGTGGAGTGGGCCGTGGCCAGGGTCAGGATCGCGTCGTCGCGGCGCAGCTCCGCGATACGGCCGCGATGCCGTTCGAGGGCAGCCGCCAGCTCGGCCAGCGTCCGGTACGGTGCCGCCCATCCGATCAGGGCCGCCAGCAGCTCGCCCGTCCCGACCGGAATCGGCTCGTCGACGTCGCGTTCGTCGGCGTCGGTCGGGGCTCCTGGAGGGAGCTGAGAAGGTACGTCGGGCAGAACGACAGTTTCGAGCCCGGCCACGGCCAGTGCCACAAGCCGAGGCAGCAGGGCGTCGCCTTCCAGTGCCGCACTCGCGGCAGCGACTGCGAGGATAGCCTCCACTCGACGATCCTCGGACAGGAACCGCAGCCGTGCGGCGCGGAACGGCAGGCCCATCTCGAGCGCGACCGCGGCAGCGGGCAAGAGTTCCGCGTTGGTTCGAGCCAGGATTGCCCGTGTTCGGCCGTCGTCCGGCCAGCTCTCGTAGATGTGGCGCATCCTGACCGTCTCGTCCGCACCGTCGGGCGCGAGAACGAGTCTTCCGCCTGCCGCGGGACCGGCGCGAATCGTCTTGACGAAGCGCTCCTCGTTGTTGGCCACGAGCCGGACGGCCCGATCCACCACTGGTCGGGGGCACCGGTAGTTGACGGTCAGGTCCATGCGGCGCAGGCCGGGCAGCGCATCGGCCAGGGCGAGCACTCTCCGCACGTCGGCCAGGCGCCAGCCGTAGATCGTCTGATCGTCGTCGCCAACAAAGAAGATCTGGTTGCGCGGAGCCGCCAGCGCCAGGGCGAGCCGTAGTTGTGAGCGGTCGACGTCCTGCGTCTCGTCCACCAGCAGGTGCTCGCAGCGCTCGCGCCAGCGCGTGAGGATCCGCGGTCGTGCCTCCAGCACCCGCAGCGCCCGGCCGACCAGATCGTCGAAGTCGAGCCCACCCGCGTGGTCGAGAGCGCGCTCATACGCGAGGAAGGCGCGGGCGACAGGCCCCGGTTCGGGATCGGTGCCCACTTCCTCCGCCGTAACGCCGATGTCGAGCTTGAGTCGGCTGAAGGCGTCGTCGAGCTGGCGAAGGGCACCCCGCGTGATCTCGGGCCAGAGGTCACGAAGGACGGCCTCGCGGTCCAGAAGCGGCTCCACCGACACGCCCGCGTCCGTGAGGATCTCCCTGCCGAGCGCGTGGAACGTCTTTACCCGGACAGCGCCGGGCGCCAGACCCAGCGGCTCCAGAGCCGCGTCCACCCGTGATGCCATCTCGTCCGCGGCGCCCTTGTTGAACGTGACCGCGGTGATGCCCGCGGGGTCGGCGCCGGTCGCCACAAGCCACGCGATCCGTGCGACGAGGGTCGTGGTCTTGCCGCTCCCGGCCGGGGCGACACAGAGGACCGGGCCGGGCGGCGCAGTCGCGGCGGCTCGCTGATCAGGCGCCAGCCTGGCGAGGCGCTCGGCAACTGATGCGGGTAGCACGCCGGCAAGATGCCAGCGGGCGCTTACCGGCCAC
>DASWZK010000152.1:0-27684 GCA_036404515.1 Candidatus Limnocylindrales bacterium | reverse complement strand
ACGACGATGTCGCCTTCAACCGCGTCGAGGCCTTCATCCGCGGCGAGGACAACGAGACGCTCGTCGGCACCGAGACTCTGCCCAAGAGGGTCAAGAGGCCGGCCCCGCTCCGCGGCGGCAAGGCGGCCGTCGAGACCAACTAGCTTTGGAAGACCCCGGCGGACTGTCTCGGCCCGATCACAGCTCCTGGTCGAACCGTGGCAGTTACCCGGAAGTCATCCGGCCGAGAAGGCCGAGGCCTTATCCTCGATCCGCGTAAGCAGGGACTGCCAGGCGCGCTCGAAGGCCTCGACGCCCTGCTCCTGGAGGCGGCGCCCGAACTCGGCGACGTCCAACCCCTCTGCCCCGAATCGCGCGATGAGCGCCTCGTTTTGAGGGTCGGGACTGGCCGCGAGCGTTGCCGCGACCGTCCCGTGGTCGGCGAATGCGAGCAGCGTCTCCTCGGGCATCGTGTTGACGGTGAGCGGGGCCGCGAGCGCCTCGACGTAGAGAACATCGGATGCCTTCGGATCCTTCGTCCCGGTGCTTGCCCAGAGGAGCCTCTGCGGTCGGGCCCCCTCGTTGAGGAGTCGCTGCCAGCGATCGCTCTCCAGGAGCGCGCGGTAGGCGGCGTACGTCCCGCGGGCGATCGCCAGGCCAAGCTGGAGGTGGAGGTCGGCCGGCAGGGTTCCTGCGAGAGGGCCGTCCCAGCGGCTGACGAAGATCGATGCGACCGAGGCGACATAGGGATCGCGCCCGGCGTCGATGCGGCGCTCGATCGCCCGGGTGTAGGCGTCGGCGGCCGCAAGGTACTGCTCGGTCGAGAAGAGCAGAGTTACGTTCACCGGGACGCCGGCAAAGACCGATGCCTCGATCGCCTCGAGTCCGGCCGGCGTGCCGGGGATCTTGATGAACAGGTTTGGCCGGCCACCCAGCGCGTGCAGCCGGCTCGCGGCGCGGATCGTTTCCCCGGCATCGGCGGCGAGGAGCGGCGACACCTCGAGCGACACGAACCCGTCGACGCCGTTCGTCCGCCGATGGATGGGCAGGAACAGATCGGCCGCGCGGCGCAGGTCGTCGAGCGCCAGCTCGAAGAAGATGTTTTCGGCGTCGGAGCCTGCCGCCGAGAGCCGTTCGATCGCCTCGTCGTAGGCGGCAGACCCGCCGATCGCCTTGTCGTAGATCGACGGGTTGGACGTCAAGCCGCTCACGGACAGCTCCGTGACGTACCGCTCCAGCGTCCCGCTCGTCAGCAGATCGCGGGTGATGTTGTCGAGCCAGACGCTCTGCCCGACCCGACCGAGCTCTGCAGTCCGGTTCATGGAGCCTCCAATATGTCGCTCGATCTTAGCCATTGAGCAGGTCGCTGCGGAATGCGTCGGCATCCTGGAGCCTGCGGCGGAGCGCGTTCAGGAACCGGGCGGCCAGTTCGCCGTCGACGAGCCGGTGGTCCGCCGTCAGGGTCAGCTTCATGATCTGCCGGATTCCGATCCCGTCGCCGACTGCGATCGGCGTCGGAACTGCGCTCGAGACCGCGAGAATTGCCGATTCCCCGGGGTTGATGATCGCGCTGAACTCGTCGACGCCAAACATCCCGAGGTTCGAGATCGTGAACGTGCTGCCGGTCATGTCGTCGGGCGGAAGCGTCCCGTTGCGCGCCCTTTCAGCGAGCTCTGCGGCCCCTGCGTGGAGGTCGTCCAGCGAACGGCGATCGGCGTCGCGGATCACCGGCACGACGAGGCCGTCGGGCAGCGCGACGGCAAGCCCGACGTGGATGTGGCGGCGGGTCCATACCGAGGCCCCGTCGGTGCGCGAATTGACGGCCGGGAATTCCACCAGCGTTTGCGCCGCAGCCGAGACGATGAAATCGGTGAGGGTGAGCGCCTTGCCGTCGGCCTTGAGCTCCGTTCGCAGGGCGAGCAGCCGCGTCACGTCGACGGCGACCGTGACCGTGAACTGAGGGACGGTCGTCGCGCTCAGCGTGAGCCGCTCGGCGATCACCCGGCGCATCCTGCTCATCTGTCGCGGGCCCGGGTCATCGACGTCCCAGTGGTAGAGCGCCGGCTCCGGCGGCAGGGAGCTGGCGGCAGTCGGGGCCGCGGCGGTGGTACGCGGGGGGACCGGTGCGGCCGACGCGACGGCCAGCGCCCCCACAGCGGCCGCCGCCGGCGCAGCCGAGGCGGCCTCCAGGGCGGCCAGGACGTCTCGCTCCGTGATGCGGCCGTCGGGTCCGGTGCCGGCGAGCGTGCGCGGGTCGACGCCGGAGGTTGCGGCGAGCCGGCTGGCCCGGGGACTGATACGAAGGTGACCCGGCCCGTCGACAGGCGACGGCGTCGTCCTGGAGGTCGCCGGCGCAACTTGAACGGGCGCGCGGACTGGGGGAGGCGGCGTCTTGGCCGGCGCCGCCTCCGGCGCTTCGCCCTCGGCCTTCCCCACCGGCGCCGGTGCGTCCGGGATGGCCTCGCCGAGTTCGCCGACATAGGCGCAGATGGCGTTAACAGGGACGGTCTGGCCCTCCTGGACGAGGCGTTTCAGTAGCACTCCTTCCTCGAACGCTTCGACGTCCATGTTCGACTTGTCGGTCTCGATCTCGAAGAGCACGTCGCCCTTCGCGACCGTGTCGCCCTCGCGCTTGTGCCATGCAACGAGGACGCACTCCTCGGTCATCTGGCCCGGCTTTGGCATGAGGATCGGATGCGCCATGGTGTGCCTCGTGATTTCGGCGTTCGGCGGGGGCCTAGAGTTGCGCGGCCACAGCCGCGAAGATGTCGTTGGCGTTCGGAAGGAATGCCTTCTCGAGGCCCTCGGCCTGGGGCGAGATGCCGTTGGCGGCGCCGATCCGACCGACCGGCGCGTCCAGGTAGTCGAAGGCTTCGAGCTGGATGCGGGCGACGATCTCGTTGACGAAGCTGCCGATAAGGACGGCCTGGCTCGCAACCACGCAGCGCCCGGTCTTGCGCACGGAGACGAGAACCGTCTCCATGTCGAGCGGGACCAGGCTGCGCAGGTCGATGACCTCGGTCTCCACGCCCTGCTCGGTCTTAAGACGATCGGCCGCAGTCAGCGCGTCGAGGACGGCCGGACCCCAGGCGACGATGGTGGCGTCGGAGCCTTCCCGGACGACCCGGGCTACGCCGAGCGGTTCGAGGTAATCGTCCTCGGGCACGACGCCCTTTGTGCTGTAGAGGCCCTGGCTCTCGACGAACAGGACGGGGTTATTCGTCCGGATCGCCGACTTCAGGAGCCCCTTCGCGTCGGCGGGCGTCGCCGGGTAGACGACGTAGAGACCGGGGATGTGCGTGAAGACGCTCTCGAGAGACTGGGAATGCTGGCCGCCGTAACCCTTGCCGGCGCCCACGGAGGCGCGGATTACCAGCGGCACCTCGGTCTGGGCGCCCGACATGTAATGCCACTTGCCGGCCTGGTTCGCGATCTGGTCGGAGGCCATGAGCGCGAAGTCCATGTACATGAGCTCGACGACCGGCCGCAGCCCAACCATGGACGCACCGACCGCCGTGCCGCAGATGCAGGCCTCCGAGATCGGCGTGTTGAAGACACGTTCGCGACCGAACGCCTCCAGCAGATCTTTGGTGAGCTTGAATGCTCCGCCGTAGTCGGCGACGTCCTCGCCGTAGACCACGACCCGGCGGTCGCGCAGCATTTCCTCGACGAGCGCCTCACGGAGCGCGTCCTTGTAAGTGGTGATGCCGTTGGCGCGCTTTGCCACCGGCGGCTCCGCGTAGGTGACGACGGCGCCATCCGGGTCGGGGACGACATCGGCAGCGGTGTCGGTGTAGAGGTACTTGAGCAGGTCGGCCGGGGCCGGGTCCGTAGCCTGCGAGGCGCGGACGGCCGCGCGGGCGTTCCGCTCGTGGGCCCGCGACTCGATGTCCGCGAGAGCGGCCGCATCGGCAACGCCGGCCGCGATCAGTTGGTCCTTGAGCCGCTCTATCGGGTCGACCGCCCGCCAGGCTGCCTCCTCCTCCCGGGTCCGATACTCGTTTCGGGGATCGGAAAGGGAGTGGCCGTAGTATCGGTATGTGCTCGCTTCAATGAGGACCGGGCCCAGTCCCTCACGGCAGGTTGCCGCCGCCCGCTCGATCGCGTCTCGGACGGCGAGCACGTCCATGCCATTGACGACCTCGGCGTGCATGTTGTCCTGGGCGAAGCCGGCCCCGCGGCGGGCCAGGTGGTTGACGCCCATCACTTCTTCGTCGGTCCGATGGGTCATCCCGTAGTGGTTGTTGACGATCAGGTAGACGACCGGCAAGCCGGCCGCCCGCGCCCCGGCCAGGTGGTTCGTCCACTGCTCCTGCGAGGCCCAGTTGAGGGACTCGAGGACGACCCCGTTGGCATACGCGCCGTCGCCTGCGAAGCAGCAGACCACCCGATCGGAGCCGCGGTAGCGGAGCGCCATCGCCGCGCCAGTCGCGATCGGCACGCTGCCGCCGACGATCGCGTTGGCGCCGAGATGGCCAGTCGAGAAGTCGCCGATGTGCATCCCGCCGCCGCGCCCTCGGCAGTAGCCCTCCTCTTTGCCGAAGAGCTCCGCGATCGTCCGATAGACATGCTCCTCGAGCGCGTCTGCAAGAAGACCTTCCCTGCTCGATGCCTTCGACCAGGGTACGCGGATCCGAAGGGCATCGGCCGACATCGCCCGGACCGCGGCGAAGCCCTTGGCAATGGCGTCGCCGTGTCCGCGGTGTGAGCTGGTGATGTGGTCGTCGGGGCGGAGGGCGCCGCAGGCGCCAACCGACGTCGCCTCCTGGCCGATCGAGACGTGGGTCGGGCCGCGGTAGTCGTAGCCCGGCAGCGGGTCGTAGCCGCCCGATCGGAGTCGAACGATCATCTCCTCCAGCTCCCGGATGGCCAGCATGTCGTCGAGCAAGTCGAGCGCTGCTGAGGCCGTGAGCTTCCCCGCGGCGATCTCGGAACCGGCGTCCCCGGCGAAGTCGAAGCCGCGGATCGAGCCCAGAGACTCCTCGAACGGCGCGAAGTCGGGTCGAGTATCGCTCCGGTAGGCCGGCGCCGAGACCATGCTATTCACCTGTGACGCTGATCTTGCTGTCGTCTTCATGCGGCGAGCTATCGTCTCCTTCATGCGGCCAGGAGTAGCCTGGCGGCCTCCTGGTCGGTGATCAATCGATGGATCAGCCCGCTACGGAGGGCGGCGAGGATCGCGGGTGCCTTCGCGGCGCCGCCGGCGATTGCAACTACGTCCGGGACGGCTCGGAGTTGCTCCGGGCTGATGGCAATGAAGCGGCTCGGCAATCCAGCGGCGACTAGCTCGCGGCCGCTTGCGTCGAGGACGGCCGAGCAGACATCTGCCACGGCCCCGGCTGCGTCGAGCTCTGCGGCGAGTTCCTCGGGCAGCGCCGCTCGAACCGTCGATCCGCTGGCCGTCCACGCGCCGATGCCAACGACCGCCTTGGTGAGCCGATCGAACATGTCGACGGTCTTATGTACATGCGGGTCGCGCCGGAGTGCGTCGGCCATCTCGGGACTGTCGACGAGCATCGGCACCGGGAGCGGGAACACCGTGCCGCCGGTGCACTCGGCCACCCGCCGGACGAGTTCCATCGAGTTGACGTCGAGCTCGAGAGTGGGGACGCTGCCAACGAGCTGGACCACCGTGCAGCCGGGCAATCGGGACAGGTGCCCGACCATCGAGTGGAGGGTCCGTCCCCATGAGATCCCGAGGACGTCGTGCGCCTCGAGCGTCTGCGTCAGCAGCTCCGCGCACGTCCGGCCGAGCTGCTCTCTCTTGAACTCGTCCGGCCCATCGATCAACCGGACGACAAGGGTGGATCTCAAGCAGTAACGCGCCGCCAACTCGCTCGAGAGCTCCAGGTCGATCTCCGACGGCGCTCCGATCTCGATCCGAACGATCCCGTCTCGAAGTGCGGCGTCGAGCAATCGGGCGACCTTGAACCGCGAAATCCCAAGCTCCTGGGCGATCTCGCTCTTGCTGGCGCCGTCCAGGAAGTAGCGGCGCGCAGCGAGCACCGTGTTGACCACGTTGAGGCGCGTGGTATGTCCCTCGGATCGGTCCAACGGGTGCATGCGCTCCTCGTGCGCTCCCACCGAGCGACACCAAAAGAGTTGAGAGCCGTCTCTGCAGGCAGGGCGCCGACATCCTAACACTCTCACATCTGAGCGGCAAGCGCTCACATGAGCGGTTTGGGCTATGGCGATCGGGCTGCGACCGACGACGCTCAGTGCCTGAGTCCAGGGCGAGTTCTTCGGGATCACGGCGGTGGACAACACCGGCTTGATAGCCGACCTGTTGGCACGTAAGATGACAGCGGCAACTAATCGTAAAGAGCCGAAACCAAGCGAAAGACCCGAAGTCAAGCGCCTGCAAGTCTGGGCAGGCTCGCTCTTCGTGGTCTGGCTAAGAGGGGAGCGCGCCAGGCTGGATCGGTCAAAGGGAGCCATGGACGACAGCCGTCGCCTGGGTGGCGACTCGAGAGCGGGATCGGGCAGACCGATCGTCAATACGCACGTCCACCTGCCTCCTAACTTCTCCGCGTTCGACACGGCCGAACAGGCGGCCCGGGTCGCCGCAGCCGAGGGCGTCGCGGCGATCGGCACTTCGAACTACTACGACTTCAGTGTCTATCGTCGCTTTGCAGCGGCCGCGGCCGAAGCAGGCGTCGTGCCGCTCTTTGGCGTGGAGATCATGACGCTGATCGACGATCTGCCGGGAGGAGGCACGCTCTTCAACGATCCGACGAACCTGAACCGGATGTACCTGTGTGGCAAAGGACTCACTCGTTTCGACCAGCCCCCACCGTCCGCGGCGCGCCGGATGGCCGCGATGCGTGCGGCCGGCGACGACCGGATGAGACAGATGACGATCCGCGTCGCGGCGCGCTTTGCGCAGGCGGGGCTGGACGGTAGCGGGACCGATGTGCAGATCGCGGCCTCGGTTGCGGGACGATGCGGTGTCCCAATCGAGTGGGTGTCGCTGCAGGAGCGCCACGTCGCGCAGGCGTTCCAGGAGTTGCTCTTCCGCGACGTCCTGGCGGACGACCGCGCTGCTGTGCTCGGCCGGCTCTTCGAAACGTCGACGGGCGTCGACACGACGGATGCCGTAGCGGTCCAGGAGGCGATCCGTTCGAACCTGATGAAGGCCGGCAAGCCAGCATTCGTTCCCGAGGCGGCCATTTCATTCGACGACGCATACCGGCTCATCCTCGAACTCGGCGGCATTCCCTGCTACCCCATCCTCGCCGACGGCGCGTCGCCGATCTGCCCCTTCGAGGACCCGCCCGCGGCGCTTGCGGAGAGGTTGCGGAGTCGAGGCATCCATTGCGCTGAGTTGATCCCCGGGCGCAATCGGCGCGGGGTCGTCGATCGCTACGTGGCCGAACTCCGTGGGGCCGGCATCGTGGTAATGGCGGGCACAGAACACAACACACAACGCATGATTCCTCTCGAGCCGATGGCCCTCGGCGGCGAACCCCTGTCCGACCCGTCGCGCGAGGCATTCTGGGAGGGTACTTGCGTCGTGGCGGCACACCAGGAGCTGCGCGCCTCCGGCCGGCCGGGCTACGTTGATGGCGATGGCCGGCCGGCCGCCGGGTTCCCCGACGGCGAAGCGCGAATCCGTACGTTCTGCCGCATTGGTGCCGAGATCATCACTACCCAATCTGCTGCGAGGGTCCACGCTTGAACACCCAGTCGATCCCGGAAGGGCGGTCCACCGTCAACGGCCTTCTGCACGACCTGGTCGCGCTCGCACGCCGGTTCGGCACGGACCCGGAATTCGCCCGTGGCGGCGGCGGCAACATCTCGGTCAAGGTCGACGGAATCCTGTACATCAAGCCAAGTGGGACCTCACTCGCGGCACTCACTCCCGAATCGGTCATCGCACTCGACATCGGGACATTGATGAAGCTTCTCGACGGACCGCCAGTGCGTCCGGTTGTTCGCGGCACTGACGAGGTCATGCAGGTCGCCCTCGGTGCCCGCGTCGGCGTGCCCGACGGCCGACGCCCGTCCGTCGAATGCCTGTTTCACGCGCTCATACCGGAGCGGTTCGTGCTCCATACGCATCCGACGACCGTGAATGCGGTCACCTGTGCGACGCGGGGAGCCGAGATCGCCGAGCGGCTCTTTGGCCAAAGCGTCCTCTGGGTCCGGTACACGGATCCCGGGCTGCCCCTCGCTCGTGTGATCCGAGATGCGAGGCGTAGCCACGAGGAGCGGACCGGTAAGGCCGCTCCTCGTGCGATGCTTCTCCAGAACCACGGCCTCATCGTGGCCGGCGAGTCGATAGCCGAGATCGAGGAAACCTCCGCCCGGCTGGTCGCCGCGATCCAGGCTCACCTGGCGGAGGCGGCGGCCATCTCGTGGGGGGACGTGGAGCGACTCGCGGACGACGAGGCCCGCGCGGCGCTGCGTGCAGTCGGTCCGGCACTGCGCGCGCTGCTCACCCAGGGCGATCGGCTCAAGGTCGTCACGTTCGATGACTCGCCTCTCGCGGTCTCGACGGCGGGCTCGGCGGTCGGGCGGGAGCTGGCGCTCGTCGGCCCGCTCACTCCGGATCAGATCGTGTACGTGGGCTCGTTCCCGCTTCTCCTTCAGGCGCCCAAAGGCGCGACGCCGGACCGGCTGGTCGATGAGCTGACGAGAGCAATCGCGGAGCGGGCGGCAACGGAGACCGAGGCGCCGGCCGTCGTCCTGGTGCCCGGGTTGGGAATGTTCGCGGCAGGCGATTCGTATGCGCAAGCGGACACTGTGCGACAGGTCTACCTCGACGCCGCCGGCGTGTCCGTCGAAGCGGGCCGCCTGGGCGGTGTCCGTCCGCTCGCGGAGGCGGAACGCGTCTTCATCGATCGCTGGGAGGCTGAGGCGTATCGCCGAGGGGTAGCGGCCGGAGCACCGGTCGCCGGTCGGGCGCGGGGGCTCGTTGTCGTGGTTACGGGCGCAGCCCAGGGCTTCGGGCGTGCGATCGCGGCCGACCTCGTTGCCCAGGGCGGCCACGTCGTGCTTGCCGACATCAATGCCGAGCAGGCGACGCGCGAGGCGCAGCTTCTTGCTACCCAGTTCGGTCCCGGGCGGGCAGTCGGCGTCGAGCTCGATGTCACGGACGATGAATCGGTGGCAGCCTGCTTCGACGAGGTCGTCCGCCGCTACGGCGGTCTCGATCTGCTCGTTTCAAACGCCGGCATCCTCCGGGCCGGCAGCGTTACGACTCAGCCCGTCGCGGAGTTCGACGCTGTCACCCGCGTAAACTACCGGGGCTATTTCCTATGCGTTCGACACGCCGCGCCCATTCTGGCCCGCCAGCATCGGTCGCGGCCCCAGTACTGGGGCGACGTCGTCGAGGTCAACTCCAAGTCGGGGCTCGCCGGCTCGAGTCGCAACAGCGCCTACGCTGGCAGCAAGTTCGGCGGGATTGGGCTCACGGAGTCGTTCGCCCTCGAGCTCGTCGGCGACGGCATCAAGGTCAACGCGATCTGCCCCGGCAACTTCCTCGATGGGCCGCTCTGGTCCGACCCCGACAACGGTCTCTTCGTGCAGTACTTGCGCGAGGGCAAGGTGCCCGGCGCAAAGACGGTCGAGGATGTGCGCCGGTTCTACGAGGCGAAGGTGCCAATGGGTCGAGGGTGCACGCCGGCCGATGTGCTCGAGGCTCTCTACTATGTGGTTGCCCAGCAGTACGAGACCGGGCAGGCCATTCCGGTCACCGGCGGCCAGGTGATGCTGAAGTAGGGAGGAGCCGAAGCGTGATCGGAGGGGAGCCGACTGAGCGGCCCATTCCCGCCACCCAGCACGCGATCCAAATCGTCGACGCCGGCCGCATCGTCCACAACGCCAACAAGACGGTAAGACAGCCGGGGCCGCACCAGATACTCGTGCGGATGGAGGCGGTCGGGATTTGCTTCTCCGACACGAAGCTCCTTCATGCGTTCGCGAGCCATCCCCGAAAGAGCGAGGTCCTCTCGGGGCTCGATGCGGACGTGCTTGCCGAGATCCCTTCCTACGTGCCGGATCGGCTGCCGACAGTCCCGGGTCACGAGCCCGTTGGGCGGATCGTCGCCGTGGGCGATCAGGTACGCCACCATCGCGTGGGCGAGCGCTGCCTTGTCCAGACGGACTACAGGCACCTTCCGACGGCAGCCTCGAACGCCGCCTTCGGCTACAACTTCGAGGGCGGTCTCCAGGAGTACGTTCTGCTGGATGAGCGGATGATCATCGAGCCCGAAACCGGCGAGCGGTTTCTGATTCCGGTCGGCGAAGAGCCGAGCGCGTCGGCGGTTGCGCTGGTCGAACCGTGGGCGTGCGTCGAGGCGTCGTACGTTCATCGCGAGCGCCGCGGGCCCCTGCCGGGCGGTCGCCTGCTCGTGGTTGCGGACGCGGGCCACCCGATCCATGGCATTGCGATGCTGCTCGAGGGAGCCCGACCGGCTCAACTGACGGCTCTTATCGCAGACGCCGCCCAGCAGCGTGCGCTCGAGGCGACGGGCCTCGTCATTACGAGCGTCGCCGACGTCGCCGACATCGTGCGAGACGGGTTTGACGACATCGTCTATTTCGGCGCCGATCCCGGCAGGATCGAAGCGCTGCAGGACTGCCTGGCGCCTCGAGGCCTCATCAATGTAGTGACCGGCGGGGCCTCGGTCGGTCGCCTCATCGCGCTCGACGTCGGCCGTGTGCATTACGACCTAACCCGCTGGACGGGGACCACGAGTGCCTCCGCGAATGAGGGCTATGCGGCTATCCCAGCCGACGGTGAGGTTCGGACCGGGGATCGATTGGCCGTCATCGGGGCCGCCGGTCCCATGGGCCTGATGCATGTCGTCCGGGCGGCGTCGGCGGGCTGGAAGGATCTCTCGATCCTCGCGGTCGATATCGACGACGCTCGTCTCGAGCGTCTTGAGCGGGCGGTCGGGCCGATCGCCCGATCTCACAGGGTCGAGCTCACGATAACGAACTCTCGGAGAACCGAACTCGCACCGGGCTTCAGCTACATCGCGCTGATGGTGCCCGCGCCGCCGCTCGTCGGTCAGGCGGTCGCGCTCGCCGGTCCGGGATGCCGGATCAATGTGTTCGCCGGCTTCGCCAACCGCACGCGCGTGGACGTGGACTTCGACCGCTACATCGAGCAGCGCTGCTACTTCCTTGGCACGAGCGGCTCTCTGATCCCCGACATGAAGACCGTGCTCCGCAAGGTTGAGAGTGGCGAGCTCGACACGAATATCTCGCTCGACGCGGTGGCCGGCTTCGAAGGGGTCGCCGACGCGCTGGCGGCGGTCGAGTCTCGTACTGCCGAGGGCAAGATCATGGTTTATCCGGCCTTGCCCGACCTTGGACTCGTGCGCCTTTCTGAGCTGGGCGAGCGATTCCCGAGCGTCGCCGCGGCTCTTGGGGACGGCCGCTGGACGAAGGCGGCCGAGCAGGAGCTGCTGCGGGTGGCCGGCCGGTCGGAGGGGTCGGCATGAAGTCGCTTCGGCTGCATGGGCCGGGCGATCTCCGCCTCGATGACGTATCTTCTCCCGTTCCCGGTCCGGGCGACGAACTCGTCCGCGTCACAGCGGTCGGTATCTGCGGTTCTGATCTCCATTGGTACGCCGAGTCGGGGATCGGCGACGCCGTGTTGTCCCGGCCGCTTGTCCTGGGTCACGAGGCGGGTGGAATGATCGAGTCGGGGCCGCGCCGCGGCCAACGCGTGGCCATCGATCCAAACATCCCGTGTGAAGCATGTGAGCCGTGCCGCGCCGGGCGAGCCCATCTCTGTCTGGCCCTTCGTTTCGCGGGTCACGGCGCTACGGACGGCGCCATGCGGGAGCTGGTGGCCTGGCCCGGCAGGTGCCTCGTTCCCGTACCGGAGGGCCTGGGTGACGCCGACGTCTCGATGCTCGAGCCGCTCGGGGTTGCTCTCCACGCCGTCAGGCTGGCGCGTATCCGGCCGGGCGCGCGGGTAGGCGTCTTCGGCTGCGGGCCGATCGGGCTGCTCCTGGTCCAGCTCGCCCGCGTTTCTGGCGCAACGACCATCGTCGCGACCGATGCGCTGCCGCATCGTGTCAAAGCCGCCTGTGAAGCCGGCGCAAGCGTCGCGGCGCTTGTAGCCGGCGGGTCGGAGCGTGGCGAGCTCCTGGAGGCGACCGGCGGGCACGGCGTCGACGTCGCCTTTGAGGTCGCCGGCGAGGAAGACGCGCTGGAAACGTCGATTGCGCTCGCAGCTCCGGCCGGCACGGTGGTCGTCGTCGGTATCCCCGCGAAGGACCGCATGTCTTTCACGGCGTCCACCGCTCGTCGCAAGGGCCTGACGATCAAGCTCTCGCGCCGCATGAACCGCGTCTACCCGGACGTCATCCGGCTCGTCGAAGCCGGGTACATCGACGTTCGATCGGTCGTGACGGCGAGCTTCCCGTTGAGCGAGTTCGAAGCCGCCTTCGCAGCTGCTGCCGCCCGTGAGGGGCTGAAGGTCGTCATTCGGCCATCGGCGTAGCCGTATCGTCTCCCCTCCGTGGGCTCGTCCCCACCCCGGCGGCGCGCGCTGGCACGCAGCCTATCGACAAGCGGGCGCCCACAGGCAGCGCGTGGGTCGCTGAGGCAAGGCCGCGTCCGGGTGCCGCAGGCAGATCCCACGGCGGCATTACGACGCTCACCAGCCGGAACGGATTGCGGGGAAGGCTGCTGATCCGTAGAATTGGAAAAACCCCGGAGGAGAAGCGCGCGATGGCGAAGTATGTCTTTGTGACCGGTGGTGTCACCTCCTCCCTGGGCAAGGGGATCACCGCGGCATCCATCGGCCGGCTCCTGAAGGCGCGCGGTCTCGCCGTCTCCGTCCTGAAGCTCGACCCTTACATCAACGTCGACCCGGGGACCATGTCGCCCTATCAGCACGGTGAGGTCTTCGTCACCGACGATGGGGCCGAGACCGACCTGGACCTCGGCCACTACGAGCGCTTCATCGACGAGAACCTGTCCCAGCTGTCCAATGTCACTACCGGCCGCATCTACCAGGCCGTCATCGGCAAGGAACGCCGCGGCGACTACCTGGGAGGCACCGTCCAAGTTATCCCGCACATCACCAATGAGATCAAGGAGCGGATCCAGCAGCTGGCCCGCGATGGTCGCGCGGATGTAGTCATCGTTGAGGTCGGCGGTACCGTCGGCGACATCGAGTCGCTGCCGTTCCTCGAGGCCATCCGCCAGATGCGGAAGGACGTCGGCCGCCGCAACGTGGCCTATGTCCACGTCACGCTCCTGCCGGCTCTGGCGGCTACCGGCGAGCTCAAGACCAAGCCCACGCAGCACTCGGTCAAGGAGCTACGCAGCATCGGTATCCAGCCCGACGTGATCGTGCTGCGGTCCGACCATCCAGTCAGCCAGGAGATCCGCGACAAGATCGCCCTTTTCACGGACGTGGCCAGCGAGGCCGTGATCCCGGCCGAGACGGCCTCCACCATCTACGAGGTGCCGCTCCTTTTCGAGGAAGCCGGGCTTGGCTCACTGCTCGTTCGAGAATTGGGTCTGGAGGACTCGGCGCAGGCGCCGGACCTCGAGGTCTGGACCGAGCTGGTCGAACTGATAAAGCGCCCAAAACCGACCCTCGAAATCGCCCTGGTGGGCAAGTACATAGAGTTGCCGGACGCCTACCTGTCGGTCACCGAGTCGCTCAAGCACGCCGGATGGGCTCACGAAGTCGACGTCAAGATCCGTTGGATCGACTCCGAGCTTCTAACCCGAGACTCGGTCGATGAGCTGCTCGCGGGCGTCGCTGGCATCGTCGTCCCGGGCGGTTTCGGTCACCGCGGCATCGAGGGCAAGGTCCTCGCGGCCAGGTACTCTCGAGAGCGTCGCGTGCCGTATCTCGGCCTGTGTCTGGGCCTCCAATGCGCAGTGATCGAGTTTGCACGCGACGTGCTCGGCACGGAGGACGCCAATTCGACCGAGTTCGACATGTTCACCGAGCACCCGGTGATCGACTTCATGCCGGACCAGCGGACGATGCAGGAGAAAGGCGGCACGATGCGCCTCGGCCTGTACCCCGCCCGCCTTACCCCGGGCTCGAAGGCCGCGACTGTGTATGGCTCCGAGCTGATTTACGAGCGTCACCGACATCGCTTCGAGGTCAACAACCACTATCGCCCGCTCCTCGAAGCCGCCGGCATGGTCCCCTCAGGTCAGTCCCCGGACGGCCGGCTCGTCGAGATCATCGAGCTCAAGGACCACCCCTGGTTCGTCGCGAGCCAGTTCCACCCGGAGTTCCGCAGCCGGCCCGACAGACCGCACCCGCTCTTCGATGGGTTTATCGGAGCTGCAGTGGCCCTGTCGGAGGGTCGTCAGCCGGAGTTTCACGGGCCGGCCGCCGAGATCCCTCAGGGCGGAGCGCTGCTCGGGGCCGCCCCCACCGAGTAGCCGATCGGAAACGGTGCGCGGACAAGTCGCCGACGAATGGCCTGCGGTCGATGGGCGCGACGGGGCCCCCGCTGATAGGCCGCGGGGTGGCCACTTGACGGGGCGGCCGTCGGGCTCACCCGCCGGACTTGGCGGCGTGGGCTCGCCCCACGATTCACTCATCTCGAAAGCGGAGCGCCGGCCGGCGGCGATGGTACGATCGAGAGGAAAGTCGAGCGACGAGCGCTGGCTCGACCGTGGGGCCCGGGCCCGTCCCAGTCGCGCCAGGAGCAGCCAGATGAAGATATTCCTCGACACCGCCGAAATCGAAGAAATCAAGACCGCCGCGCGATGGGGCGTTCTTGACGGCGTCACGACTAACCCCAGTCTCTACGCCAAAGTCGGCGGCTCCTACGATTCGATCCTCCGGGAGATCTGCAAGATCACATCCGGGCCCGTTTCGGCCGAAGTCATCTCCGACGACGTCGACGGGATGCTCGAAGAAGGTCGTCATTTCGCCAAGCTCGCTCCGAACATCGTCGTCAAGGTTGCGATGAGCGAGAACGGCCTCGAAGCCATCTCCCGCTTCGCTGACGAGGGCATCAGGACCAACTGCACCCTCATCTTCAGCACCAACCAGGGGCTGCTGGCCGCCAAGGCGGGCGCCAGCCTGGTGTCGCCCTTCGTGGGCCGGCTCGACGACATCAACCAGGATGGCATGATGGTCATTCGCGAGCTGGCTGAGGTCTTCTCGATCTACGACATCGAAACCGAGGTCGTGGCGGCCTCGATCCGCAATCCGCTCCACGTCACCCAGGCCGCCCTGGCCGGGTCGCACATCGCAACGGTGCCGTTCAAAGTCCTGCAGCAGATGGTTCATCACCCGCTGACAGACAAGGGCATCGTTCAGTTCCGGAAGGATTGGGACGCCGCGCGCCAATCCGCAGCCGGTAAGGGGCTTAGCCCGACCGTGGTATGACCGAGGTGAACGACCCTCCGCCGGATAGGGCGCAAGGGGCGCCGCAGCCGACAGCGCCAGCCGGATCGCGCACCGGCGCCGCCCTCGACTCGATGCCGCCCGAACTGCTCGTCCTCGTAGGGGCGATGTCGGTGCAATGCGGCGCCGGCCTTGCGGTGACGCTCCTGCGTGAATACGGGCCGTTGCCCGTCGCGATGCTTCGGATCGTCTTCGGGGCGTTGCTGCTGATCGCCTTCCAGCCCCTCCGGCTGCGAAGGGCCGAGCGTGCAGCGCTGATCAGCTGCGTAGCGCTCGGCTTGATCCTCGCGGCAATGAACACGCTCTTCTACGTGGCCGTGTCCCGGATACCGCTCGGTGTGGCGGTCACGATCGAGTTCTCGGGGCCGTTGGCCGTCGCAGTCCTCGGGTCGCGTCGCCTGCTCGACCTGGCCTGGGTGGCGCTCGCGGCGGCCGGCATCTACATCCTGGCTGGCGGGCGTCTCGTAGCTGACGACGCCGTGGGGATCGCGGCAGTCTTCGGTGCTGCCGTCTGTTGGGCCCTGTACATCGTGACCGGGCGGCGGATGGCACAGTACTGGCCCGACGGCCGTGGCCTGACCCTAGCGATGATCGTGGCATCGGCCGTGGTCGTGCCCGTGGCGCTTGGGCTGTCGGACGTGAAGCCGCTGCTGGCTGCGCCGCTTGCCGTCGCCGGCGGCCTCGCGGTCGCTCTCTTCAGCAGCGCTATCCCGTATACCGCCGAGATTGCCGCGCTGAGGCGCCTGCCCGCGGCCACGTTCGGGGTGCTGATGAGCCTCGAGCCGGCGATAGCGGCCGCGGTCGGCTTTCTACTTCTGGGTCAGGTTCTGCGCCTGTCCGACCTGGCGGCGATCGTGTGCGTGGCCCTCGCGAGCGCCGGCGCGAGCGTCTCCGCCCGACGCCTGCCGGTAGCTGCCGGAGAGCTCGAAGCGGCCTGACCGGGGCTCGGTCGGGTTCAGAGGTCGGCGGCTTCGGATCGGCGGCCGTTCGGGCCGCGGGCGGATGTCAGGCGCCAGGACGTTGCGCGGGGATGGTGGCTGGCCTGAAGCAACTCCTCGGACTTCTTGCCGGGAGGCTCGCCGAGGAAGTCCTCGTGCAGCTTCTCGACGTACGGATTGTCATGCGAGCAGCGCCACAGGCCGGCCTGGTCTTCCTGCCACAGGCCGGCAACGCGCAAAGTCGCGTCTATCGCCATCGAGATGTCCCAAACGAACTCAACGAGTCCACCAACCCGATTGACGCCAATCGCAAGGCCGAGTATTCTCCGCGTCGCCCCTACCGTGCATATCCGCTGCGCACCGATTCCGCGCGAACAACCTGCACGGCACCTTTCCTACGAGAGTCCTGTCCCCATGCCCCAAAGCGGTCCCGACCAGCGTTCACGCAATCGCCGCCCTCGCCGACGACCCGCCGGCCGCGCACCCGTCGCCGAGTACGACGATTTCCAGGACGGCGAGGGCCGCGATCTTGACATCAACGAGCTGAGCGGGATGACCGTCAACGAGTTGCAGACTGTCGGTCGCGATCTCGAGATGGAAGCCGGGATGGCCGGCAAGGAAGAGCTCGTCGACCGAATCCTCGCCCGCCAGAGTGAGCTCGCCGGTCACGCCTACGCCACCGGCATCCTCGACATCGTCGAGGATGGGTTCGGCTTCATGCGCCGCCACGGCCTGATGCCGACGCCGGACGACGTCTACGTCTCGTCCAGCCAGGTACGTCGCTTCGGCCTTCGGATCGGCGATCGGATCAGCGGCTCGGTCCGGGCCCCGCGTGAAGGGGAGAAGTACTGGGGCATGATTCGGGTCGATCGCGTGAACGGCGTCGACCCCGAGACGGCGCGCCGACGCCCCAAGTTCGAGGACCTGACGCCCGTCCACCCCGACGTGCTCATCAACCTCGAGACCGACCCCAAGAATCTCAGCCAGCGGTTGATAAACCTGGTCAACCCGATCGGCAAGGGCCAGCGCGCCCTCATCGTCAGCCCGCCGAAGGCCGGCAAGACGATGCTCCTGAAGCACATCGCCAACGGCATTAGCACCAACTATCCCGAGATCCTGCTGATGGTGGCGCTCATCGGCGAGCGGCCCGAGGAAGTCACGGACATGCGCCGCTCCGTCAAGGGCGAGGTGATCAGCTCCACCTTCGACGAGCCCACCGAGAACCACACCCACGTTGCCGAAATGGCTCTCGAGATCGCCAAGCGCCAGGTAGAGACCGGCCGCGACGTGGTGATACTGCTCGACTCGATCACCCGCCTGGCGCGGGCTTACAACCTGGCCCTGCCGCCATCCGGCCGAACCCTCTCCGGTGGCCTTGACCCGATCGCGCTCTATCCGCCCAAGCGCTTCTTCGGCGCCGCCCGAAACATCGAAGAGGGCGGCTCGCTCACCATCATCGGAACCTGCCTGGTCGACACCGGTTCCCGCATGGACGACGTAATCTACGAAGAGTTCAAGGGCACCGGCAACAGTGAGCTCATCCTCGACCGCAAGCTGGCCGAGAAGCGCATCTTCCCGGCGATCGACGTTCAGCGCTCGGGTACTCGTCGCGAGGAGCTGCTCCTCGAGGAGCCGGTTCTCAAGATGGTCTGGACGATGCGCCGGATGCTCTCCGCGGTCGGCACGAACGAAGGCATCGAGCTGCTGCTGAACCGCCTGGTGAAGACCGACAGCAACGTCCAGTTCCTGGCCACCCTGACCAAGAGCCTGGACCAGTAGGCGAACCACCCGCCACGGTGGACGCGGCCCGCAGGGGGACCGGGCCCATGGCGGCCCTCTCCAGACTCGGCCGCAGACCGGTCGCATGCGAGAATTGAGCCATGTTCTTCGACCAGGTCCGCATCTTGGTGTGCGCCGGTGACGGCGGCGACGGCGCGGCCACATTCCGGCGCGAGGCTCACGTACCGCGTGGCGGCCCCGATGGCGGCGACGGGGGACGCGGCGGTTCCATCTACCTGACGGTCGACCCCGGTGAGACGAGCCTGCGCGACTATCGCCACGCCCACCATTTCAAAGGGGTGTCCGGCGGCAGCGGCTCCGGGCAGCGCAAACACGGCAAGGCCGGCGACGATTTGACCCTCAAGGTTCCCCCGGGCACGGGCGTTTTCGAGGCCGAAACCGGTGAGCTGATGGGCGATCTCGTGGCGACGGACCAGACCCTCATGGTGGCCCGGGGCGGCAAGGGCGGCCTTGGCAACGTCCATTTCGCCACTTCCACGCATCAGGCGCCGCGTCACGCCCAGAAAGGTGAGCCCGGGGAGGAGCGCTGGGTCCGCCTCGAACTGCGCCTCATCGCCGATATCGGGTTGGTTGGGTTGCCCAACGCTGGCAAGTCCACGCTGCTCGCGGCCCTGACCGCGGCTCGGCCCAAGATCGCGGATTACCCGTTCACCACGCTCGAGCCGAATCTCGGCGTGCTCGATCTGGGCGACGAGGATTCGCGCCGGCCGACTATCGCCGACGTGCCGGGCCTGATCGAAGGCGCCAGCTCGGGAGCCGGCTTGGGCCACGCGTTCCTGCGCCACGTAGAACGAACCCGGATCCTCGTCCACGTCGTGGATGGCTCCGACCGCGACCCTGAGTGGAGCTTCAACGTCATCCGCGACGAGCTGGAGGCTCATAACCCGGCGCTCCTTGAGAAACCGACTCTCGTGGCCTATAACAAGATGGATATTCCGGCAGCCGCCGAGGCCTGGCCGGCCTTCGAGACGACCTGCCGCTCCGGTGGCATCTCGGCAGTCCCGATCTCCGCCGCGAGCGGCGAGGGGCTCGTGGAGCTACGGTCGCGCCTCGCAGTGCTGCTCCCCGATGCCGCGGAGCTAGCAGAGCCGCGCGAGTCTGCCGGCGTCGTAGTCCATCGCATCGAAACAGTGGGCGATTCCTTCCGAGTCGACCTCGAGGCTGGGGTCTTCGTCGTGCGTGGCAAGAAGATCGAACGGCTGGCGGCTCAGACCAACTTCGAGGTCGAAGAGTCGGCCGAGCGGTTCCAGCGCGAGCTCGCCCGTCTCGGCGTCGATGAGGAACTGCGCCGGAAGGGGGTTGTCCCGGGCGTGACCGTCCGCATCGCTGCCACCGAGCTCGAATGGGAGCCCGATGACTGGGACGACCGGTGACGCGCTCTTCGGCTGACGAGGGATCGGGAGCCCCAGGCGGCGCAACAGTCCGCCAGGCGCCCTGGCTGAAGCCCGTCGATCGACGGGTCGGCATCCTTGGGGGGACTTTCGATCCGATCCACTACGGCCACCTCGTGATCGCCGAACAGGTGCGTGAGGCGCTCGGGCTGGACCGCGTCCTGTTCGTGCCCGCGGCCCTGCCGCCCCACAAGCTGAACGAGCCAGTGGCTCCTGCCGCCGACCGCGCCGCCATGGTGGAGCTTGCAGTTGCAGGCAATCCGGCCTTCTCGATGAGCGAGATCGAGCTCCGGCGGGAAGGCCCTTCGTACACCGCCGACACCCTGACCGAGCTGGCTGACGAGGCGGTTCGACAGGGAGTGGCTCGCGACCTCTTCTTCATCCTCTCGGCCGAGGCCCTGAACGGGCTCCGGAACTGGCACAAGCCGGCGCGGCTGCTCCGGCTTGCCCGGCTGGTCGTGGTTCCTCGGCCCGGCGCGCCGCTTCCGGACGCGACACAGCTGGGACTGATTCTCCCCGGCGGAACGGCCTCCGCGGGTCGAGTCGAGTGCGTCGAGACTACGTTGATCGCCCACTCGTCGTCGGATGTGCGAAGCCGCGCGGCAGAGGGCAGCTCACTCCGCTACCTCGTACCACCGGCCGTGGACGCGTACATCCGCGACCATCGGCTATATCGTTCGAACAACCCCCGGAGGACCGCCTGACGTGACCGACACCCCGCCATCGACGGAAACGACGCCCAGCCCCGACGGCCTGCCGAGACGCCGGCGGCCCGAAGCGCGTGAGGCGGCGCTTGCCGATGCCCTCGAGGCCGAGGCCGAGGCGGAGGCCGAAGGCGAGGCGGTCCCGGCCGAGCCCGAGATCGAGGAGTCGCTCAAGGAGCGTGGCGCTCGACTCAGCGCGCTCGAGATCGCCCGCAAGATAGTTGAGGCCGCCGAGGACAAGAAGGCCGCCGATATCGTTTTGCTCGACGTTTCGGAGTTGACCTCGATGGCGGACTACTTCGTCATCTGCTCCGGTGGTTCGGAGCGCCAGCTGGGCGCCATCGGCGATGGCATCGCCGATGGGCTGCGCGCCGAAGGCGTTCGGCCCATCGGACGCGAAGGAGGCTCCAACTCGCACTGGACGCTGCTCGACTTCGGCGCGGTCATCGTCCACATCTTCGCCGTGCCCGAGCGTGACTACTACCAGCTGGAGCGCCACTGGTCGAAGGCAAAGACGGTGCTGAGGGTTCAGTAGATAAGGCGATCGCGGGTCCCGGATCGCGTTCTACCGGGGCTCTGCGGGGTGCGCCCCGCGGGCCCCGCCGCACCCGGTCAGCGCTCCGGCGCTCGATTCCGTAGACTTCACGAGCCTAAGCCCACGAAGGTGGGTATCGACCGACTCTGGAGAACCAGCCACGACCACTCCATACGCCGCCGAGAGGCGCCCGCGCCGGGACCCCACGATCATCGACTTCGTCAACATCCGGTGGGTCGACGAATGGTGCAAACGCTGCAACATCTGCGTCGAGATCTGCCCGAAGGACAGCCTCGTCCTGACTCACGACGCCATCATCGAGGCCACCGACTGCATCCGCTGCGGCCTGTGTGAGCGCTACTGCCCGGACCTCGCCATCGAGGTCCTGCCCAAGCGCGACGAAAATGGCCGGCTGCCTCGCGAGATCGAGGCAGAAGCGGCTGCGTCGGCAGCTCGTGCGGCGGTGCCGCACATTCCCGACGTAGCTCGAGGGCCGGCTGTCGCCGGTACCGATCCACATCGCGGCATGACGGACACGGAGAGCGATCCGAACGTCGACCGCGACAACCAGACCTGATCGGACAGGGAACACCGATGACCAAGCGACTCGTCCAGGGCAATGAGGCCGTCCTGCTCGGAGCGGTCAAAGCCGGCGCGAGCTACTTCTGCGGCTACCCCATCAGCCCCTCGTCCGAGATCCTGGCCCAAGCCTCGGTCTATGCGTCGCGTCACCCCGAATTCCGCTTCCTCCAGGCCGAGGATGAGATCGCCAGTGCCAACGCGATCCTCGGGGCGAGCCTGGCCGGGGCGAAGTCCTTCACTGCGACCTCCGGACCGGGCTTCAGCCTGATGCAGGAGGCGATAGGGTACGGCCACAAAGTCGGCATCCCGTGCGTGATCGTCAATGTCATGCGCGTCGGGCCGGGAACTGGCATGCCGACTATGCCCGCTCAGGGCGACCTCAACCAGGCGCGCTACGGCTCCACGGGCGACTACACCAGCTTCGTCTTCTACCCGTCCACCGTGGCCGAGTGCTACGAGTACGCAATCCACTCCTTCAACGCGGCGGAGGAGAGCCGGAGCCCGGTCATTCTCCTGTCAGACGGCTTCCTCGGCCACCTGAACGAGGTTGCGGACCTTGACGCCGTCGATCTACCGATCGTTCCGCGGACGCTCGAACCCCTGGCCTCGGGCGGCACCAGGCTCTTCTCGGGCGTGGCCACCTACCCCGACGGAGAACCGGCCACGGCCGATGCGGACGAGTTCATTCGCCAGTTCCACGAGTCCCGGGACCACCGCGTCAAGGTGGCGGAGCGCTACGCTTTCTACGAATACGGCTGGAACAAGGACGCCGAGACGCTGGTGATCGCCTACGGCATCACCCGCCGCATCGCCCAGCCGTTGGCCGCCCACTTCGCGCTCTTTCGGCCGATCCGGATCTGGCCGACCCTGGACAAGGAGCTGACCGAGGTCGCGGCCCGCTACAGGAAGATCATCGTCATCGAAGGCAGCGACGGGCAGTACGCCAACGTCGTGGAGCGGATGCTCCTGCGACGCGTCGAGCGTGTGCCGCTGCTCGGCGGTCGGATGAGCCTCGAGGCGATCCGCGAAGGCCTCGCCCTCATCGGCATGTTGCCCGCAGAACTCGCGCCGTCCGGCTCCGAATCGCCGGCCCCGGCCCGCTGACCCGCGTCCCCGAAGAGGTTTCACCGCCATGGCAGTCAAGGACAAGTTGAAGACCCATCTCTTCCCGACGATCTGGTGCCCCGGCTGCGGCATCGGCTTGATCATGCAGCAGCTGGCGACCGTCATGGATGAGCTCGGCATGGATAAGAACAACACCGTTCTCGTCACCGGGATCGGCTGCACCGGTCGAATGGGCGCCTACATGAACTTCGAGTCCGTGTACACGCTCCACGGCCGAACGCTGCCGGTGGCCGAGGCGATCAAGATGGTCCGGCCGGAGTTGCACGTCATAGTCGTCTCGGGCGACGGCGACATCGCCTCGATCGGCGGGAACCACCTGCTCCACTCCATTCGCCGCAATCCGAACATCACGGTCGTTTGCAACAACAACGAGATCTACGGCCTGACCGGCGGCCAGACCGGGCCCACCACGCCCCGGGGAACGAGCACGATATCGTCGCCCGCCGGCTCCGCCTACACTCCCATCAATTTGCAGGGCGTCGTGAACACGAACCCGAACGCTTACTACGCCAAGACGACCGTCTACCACCAGGGCCCGATGCGCAAGGCGATCAGGGAAGCGATCGGGTGGCCGGGCTTCTCCTTCGTGGACGTCGCCAGTCAGTGCATCGAGAACAACGGCCGGCGGATCGGGTTCGCCAGCGCCAACGACATGCTCCAGCACTACCGCACCGAGTACAAGGCCGCTCCTGCGGGCTCGAAGCACCTGGAGCCGCACCAGCTCGGCATCGTCAAGGGTGAGCCGGTGGCCGTGGCAGGCCCGCCGCCCGGCGACGGGTCCGGGGAATAGGCGCGAGCGGGGCGAGGAGGATCGGATGGCAGCGAAGTCTATCGTCATCGACGGCGTTGGAGGCCAGGGCGTTCGAGTCATCGGCAACACAATGGCCAGCCTGCTGGCGGTGATGGGCTACGAGGTCACGCTTCTCTTCGACTACGACTCGTCGGTCCGTGGAGGCATGAGTGAGGCCTTCCTCGAGTACGACCGCGAACCGATCTCCAACTTCGTGGTCGAGTGCGCCGACGTGGTTCTTCGCCTGGCCGACCGGGGCCCGACTCATCTGAGCGCGGACTACGTTATCGCCGATATCGGCCTGACCAAGCCGGGCGAAAGGGGCGAGGAGATCCCGTTCTTGCAGCTGGGGGTCGACATGTTCGGGCGCGACCTCTTCGGGAACATGATCGCCCTGGGCCGGCTGCTGTGCATCTGCGACGTCGAGTTCACCGACCAGCACCTGCGTGAGGCGCTGCCCAAGAAGTACATCGACGAGAACATCGCCGCCATCGAGTATGGCTACGGCCTGAACGCGGACTCGATCCGGGCCATCGTGCCCGAGCAAGCCGCGAGCAGCTTTGCCGAGCGCTACGCCGAGAAGGTCCTGGCCGGCACCGCACCCGCGGAGGCCGTGGAGCAGGCCGCGGCGCGAGTCTGATCGGCGCGCGATGAGCCCCAGGCGACGCGGTCGGGCACGTGTGATGCCCGGCGCGGCCGTAGATGCTCCGCGCGAGTCCGCCGGTTCGCCGCTCGCTGAAGCCGCAGACGCGATCGCTCCGTCCGGGGCAGGGATCGTGGCATCCGTGAACGCGATGCCCCAGCTCGTAATTGACGCGACGCCTGATGCCGGAGGCAACGGCGGGGGCGCCCGCGGCAGCGCCCCCCGTCCTCGGCGCGAGCCCAGGGAGAGGTTTCAGGTCCCTGCTGGCGAAGACGACGCCGCAGGGCAGAAGGCGTCCTGCACACTCGCCCAGATGCGCCGTTTCATCAAGAGCCGCCCCTACGTGCCCGTTCACGAGCTGCGCCGCCGCTTCATGATCGCGGGGATCGAGGACGAAGTAAGCCCGATGGCGACAGGTCAGGGCACTCTCTACGTCGGTCTGCCCGAGCGTGAGGCGGGATTCCTCGGGGAGCTGGTCAAGGCCGGCGAAGTCGGTTGTGAACTCCTCCTCGACCCAACCAGCCCGGGTATCGTCGGCGTCTTTCCGATGAGGCCCGTCGCGCGGCAGTAGGATCGGTCGGGCTCGACTCCGGGAAGATCACAGGCTCGGAACCAGCAGTCTCCTGCAATTCTCTGAGTCGATCGATGTGCTGACCGCGGCAACCGGAGCGCTGGGACGATGGGCACGGCACCCACGCGGCGACAAAGACTGCTCCTGCGGTCCAATGAGCTGGGCGGCTCGGTCGCTCAGGCCGCCGGCGTCGGGGCGCGGACCGCCGGCTCGTAGCGACGCAGGGGCTGCGTCGCGCGAACGACCGAGCGCAGAGTGGCGAGATCGCCGCGGATGAGTCCGCGTGCCCGGGCCTGGACCAGGACGTTTCCGAGCGCCGTCGCTTCGACGGGGCCTGCTATGACGGGTATGCCGCAGGCGTCTGCCGTGAGTTGGCAGAGAAGCTCGTTCCGGCTGCCGCCGCCGACCACATGGATGGCCGCGATGTCGAGTCCCGAGAGCCGGTGCGCGTCGGCGATCGCGCGAGCGAACGCTCGAGCCAGGCTGTCGAGAATGCAGCGCACGAGCGCCGGCCGAGAGGCCGGGACCGGCTGATCAGTCGCGCGGCATTGGGCGGCGATCCGTGCCGGCATGTCGCCGGGCGGCAGAAACGCCGGCTGGTCCACGTCGATGACACTGCCGTCTCGGGGCAATTCGGCGGCGGCAGCAAGCAACTCCGCGAAATCCACCCGCCCGCCTTCGCGCTCCCAACCCCGCACCGATTCCTGGAGCAGCCAGAGACCCATCACGTTCCGGAGGTACCGGATCCGGCCGTCCACGCCCCGCTCGTTGGTGAAGTTCGCCCGCTGGCTGGCTTCCCCGCGGATCGGTGCGGCGAGCTCGACGCCGACGAGCGCCCAAGTTCCGCAGGAGATATAGGCGAACCGGTCGTCCTCCGCCGGCACGCCGACCACCGCGGATGCGGTGTCGTGGGATCCCACCGCGGTCAGGACGGCATCTCGGGAAAGTCCAGTGTCGGCGATCACCTGCGACCTGATCGCGCCGAGCGGGTCGCCGGCCTGGACGAGCTCGGGGAAGATCGTCGCGGGCAGGCCGAGATCGCGGACGAGGTCGAGGGCCCACGAACCCCGGACGGGATCGAAGAGGCCGGTCGTCGACGCGTTCGTCGCTTCGGCTCGAAAGCCACCGGCCAACCAGTATCCCATGAGGTCCGGGATGAGAAGAAGCGCGTTCGCCGCTTCAAGCTCCGCTGTACCAAGGGCGGCGGCCAGCTGGTAGACAGTATTGATCGGCATGAACTGAGTGCCGGTCACCGCGTACAGGCGCTCCCGCGCCACAAGGGCGTGGACCCGTTCCACCCCGGCGGCCGTGCGCCCGTCCCGATAGTGGTAGGGGTTGCCGAGAAGCCGTCCTGCAGGATCCAGCAGGCCGTAATCCAGGCCCCATCCGTCCACTCCGACGCTCGAGAGCTCGGGAGCCAGCCGAGCGGCGCGTCGCAAGCCTTCGGTGATCTCGTGATACAGCCGCAGTACGTCCCAATGGAGGCCGTCCGGCAGCGTTACGGGGTCGTTCGCGAACCGGTAAGCCTCCTCGAGCTCGAGCGTGCGGGGGCCGACACGGCCGACCATGACGCGCCCGGACGACGCGCCAAGATCGATGGCCGCGACGGTGTCGGTCACCGCAGCCGGGGATCGCCGCCGAGACGATGCGAACGTTCGAAGATCTCCTGAACGTGGCGCTCCGTGCCGATGGTCAAGCACCCCACCCGGCCTGCTGGCCACCGACCCGCTCCGCAGCGACCCGCTCCGCGTAGCCGGAACGGGCGAATGCCGTCATGGGGTCGGGATCCAATCCCATCTCCATGCGCACTTCTTGCAGCAGCGGGCGCACGTCCGTCGCATAGGCGTCCATCAACACCGCGTTGGCCCCAAGAACGTCACCCGCCGATTGCTCAGCTTCGAGCGCCTTCTGGTCGATAAGCAGCGCCTTGGCGGTCGCTTCCTGGACGTTCATGACGCTGCGAATCTGCCCCGGGATCTTCGCCTCGAGGTTGTGGCACTGGTCGAGCATGAAGGCAACGCCGGACTCGGGTCGGAGGGCGTCGGCCTTCACCACCTCATGCATGATCCGGAACAGCTGGAAGGGATCGGCGGCGCCGACCATCAGGTCGTCGTCCGCGTAGAACCGCGAGTTGAAGTCGAAGCCGCCCAGCTTGCCGGCGCGGAGCAGCGAGGCCACTATGAACTCGATGTTCGTGCCCGGCGCATGATGGCCCGTGTCGACTACGACCTTTGCCTTGGGGCCTAGGGCCAGGCAATGGGCGAACGACGTGCCCCAGTCCGGCACGTCAGTGGAGTAGAAGGCGGGCTCGAAGAGCTTGTACTCCAGGATCATGCGCTGGTCCGGGCCAAGCCGCTCGTAGACCTCCCGCAACGCCTCGGCCAGCCGGTCCTGACGGGCACGAATGTCGTCCTGCCCGGGGTAGTTGGTCCCGTCCGCGAACCACAGCTTGAGGTCGCGTGACCCGGTCACGTCCATGATGTCGATGCACTCGAGCAGGTGGTCGACCGCCTTCCGTCGGACGCGTGCCTCCGGGTGGCAGACGCTGCCGAGCATGTAGTCGTCGTCCTGGAAGGTGTTCGAGTTGATCGTGCCGAGGGCGACGCCCTGCTCCGCCGCGTGCCGCGCCAGATCCCGGAAGTCGTCGACACGGTCCCACGGGATGTGGAGCGCGACGGTGGGCGCGACGCCTGTGAACCGATGAACCTGGGCCGCGTCGTCGATCTTCTCGTAGGCGGTCCGCGGGACGCCCTTCTGCGCGAAAACCTTGAATCGCGTCCCGGAGTTGCCGAATGCCCATGAGGGGAGCTCGATCCGCTGAGTTCGGAGCACCGCTCTTGCGGAGCGAGTGTCTGGAATCGTCGAGGGCACGGTCGCCTCCATCCCTGTCTACCTGGCGGACTGGCTCAACTGTCACGCTGGCACCGGGCGACGGAGCCCGGCCAGCGGCCGTCGCGGCGGCAGCCGTCAGCTTGCCACAGGTTCCGATTGGTTTCAATCTCCTTGTTGACAGTTCGATTGCTTGTCGTCTACTGTCCAGATCCGGAAGCACTTGAAGGGTAACGGTCCGCAGGCGCGGCATCGCCGAAGGAGGTCGGGCCAGATGGTTGCGGTCGATCGCCAGGAGGTGTTTGCGCGTGAGCGCCAGCAGCACATCGCCCTGAGCGTCGAGGAGCATGGCCGGGTGCGGGTCACCGATCTGGCGGAGAGGTTCGCCGTTTCCGAGGTGACAATTCGGAAGGATCTCCGGGTGCTCGAGACCGAGGGACGG
>DASWZK010000151.1:0-17170 GCA_036404515.1 Candidatus Limnocylindrales bacterium | reverse complement strand
ACCAGGTTGTCCCAGGAGTGGGCGCCGCCGCGGTGACGTGGCACGACGTGGTCGAGCGTCAGGTCGTTCGTCTGGCGGCCGCAGTACTGGCAGGTGTAGGAATCTCGGATGAAGACTTCGCGCCGCGTCAGTTTTACTCGGGGCCGCGGCCGGCGGATCTGGTGCTGAAGACGGATCACGGCAGGCGCACGGAAGTCGACCCGCGGCGTCCGGATCACCTGGTGGTCGTACTCGAGCACTTCGGCTCGCTCGCCGAACACCAACCGGAAGGCCCGTGGCAGGTTGCACACGTTGAGTGGCTCATAGTTTTGATTGAGAACCAGGACCACGCCCTCCATGGGCGCATCCTACCAGAGCACGGCCTTGCCTCCCGGCCCGGGCGGGGCGCGGCCTTGCCGCGCCGACCACGCTGGCCCTGATGGAGCGCATCGGAATGGACAACATCAAGGGCTGCGACCTGACGCCCGGCCGGCCGACCGCGTTGCCGTATTGCCGCAGCGGCCGCGGATCCTCGTGCTGGCATGGCGTCGCAGGTCCCGGCACCCGGAAACGAACGAAGCCCCCGTTGCCGGGGGCCTCGTGTTACGCGCGGCCGTCCTGTGTCAGATGCCGATCCTGATGCCCAGCAGCGACCCCGCGCGCTACCAGGCTTCGGCTGCTAGGGGACCAGGTGGTCCGTGATGTCCAGGATGTTCGCATTCCAGGTGGTGCGGTCGTGAGCCGCGCCGCCGCTGATCACGTATTTGACCTTCCACCACCCGCCCTGGGGAGCCGTGTAGGTCGTGGGGATGGCTATAGTCACCACGAGCCAATGGCCGTTGAAATTGGAGACACCGCCGCTTGCCGTGGTAACCGACGTTGTAGGACCTTTGGTGGTCCCCGCCGCTGTGAGTGTGGTGCCCGAGTCCCGGTAGGTGAATGTGGCGTCCGAGTAGCCGCTCGAGTTGGGGATCTCGAATGACATGACTCCGGTGCCGTTCAAGTCGCCCGGATCGAAGAGGCTGATTTGCAGCGTCTTGCCGGCGTTCTTCGCGGCGACCTGGGCCAGGTATATGTACGAGGTTCCACTCGCCAGGTTGTTGTAGATCGACATTGTCGACCGCGTGCCCGGGCCGCCGCCGTAGACCTGCACCCCGGACGTGCCGCCGTTGAGCGTGGTCTGTATTGCATACATGTTGGAGCCGTCGGCGGGGCTGCTCCCGCTGGTGGTCTGGACGTTCAGGCGGTAGGTGCCGGCTGCGGGGACCGCGATGGTGGCGAACTGGATCCACGGGTTGGCGGCGCCGCAGCTGCCAGCGGGGTAGCAGATGGAGCCGCTGCCGCCGGCGGCGTAGTCGCCGCTGACGCTGTGGACGTAGTACGAGGAGCAGGAGTGCGTGGGTCCAGACGAGGTGCTGCCGTCGCCCGGGTAGGTCGCGGTCGCGGCGACGGTATCGTCCGTCAGGTCATAAGCCGTGGAGGACGGGTTGTAGAGAGTGAAGATAGTGTTGAAGTTCACGCTGCTCTGGTTGGAGAAGGCGGTGTCGCCGGTGTCGTCGAACTGACTAGATCGTTGGCAGAACTCGGGATCGTACAGTTGGACCGAGAGTGTGCCAGGCGCCGACACCTTGATGGAGTAGTCGTAGGCTCCCGGATCGCCGGTCGCCGGACCCTTGTACTCGGTGTTGGAGGGGGAGGTCACGGTGGCGCAGTTCGTGTGGACGGTGGTAGTGTCCTTGGTCGCATATGGGTCGCCGTTCTCCTTCAACGTGCAAGGACCCTGGATGGCTGCCCAGAAGTTCAGCAAGTTGCCCTGGAGGTCCGTGGCGGTCGGGTAGCCGAAGACGTTGAGCGGGCTGCCCATCGGCAATGGAGAGTTGTATTGGGCATGGGCCGACCGGCTGGCCGTCAAGGAGTTGATGCCAAAAACCCGCATGAAGAAAGTGGGTATGGGGGCGCTGATGGTGACGTCCATCTGGTAGGGAATGGGGTCTTGCTGGGCGTTCACCACCACTGTGCCCGTACCGTTGTTGGACCCATTGGTGTACCCATTCTGAACTGCCATCGCCTGGGACGCGCTTGTCCCGCCGGATACGTTGTCGGGTAGGTAGACCGCCCCGGCGAGAGCGGCCGCATCCGCCGCGTTCTGGACCCGAATCTCATTCAGCCACGCGAACGAAACGTCGATGGCGAGGCCCATGATCCCGATCAACATGGTCAGCGACAGCACGAACAGCACAAGGATCTGGCCGCGGCTCATGGCCAGTTCGTCGTGGTCGTGGGTGCCCGTCCGCCGGACGGGCAGCTTCAAATGCGGTTTGCGCAGACGAAGCATCGCCTTACTCCTCGGATCATTGTCATTGCCACGGGGGTCCAATAGGGAAGATTGCCTTGGCGGTCATCGGCAGGCCGCCGGTGAAGATGCTGAGAAGGCCGGTCTTGGACGTGTAGGTGTACTGGATCTGCACAGCGATGTCGTCGTAGGTCCCGCCCCCAAAGGTGCCGTCGTGACGGCCGCATGCGGCGTAGGGGTGGCCGTTGGTAGCCACGAAAGCGCCTGAGACCCAGGCGTACGTGTCAATTGCGGTATTGGCGCTGCCGTTCGCGGCCGCTCCGAAGATCGAGATCTTCACCGTGGACATGTCGACGCTGGAGTTCGCGAGAGATGTCTTAACGGTGTTGACGATGGTGGCATCGACACCGGTCGTTGGATCCTCGGCGGGGGCGTACGGACACGTCCCCCCCGACCCGCCGTTGCCCAGCACGGCGCCAACGCGCGCACCCTCGCGGCTGGCCGTTTCGAGCGACATGTCGGTGTCCAGGGCGAGGCCGAACTCCAGGACCGCGGCGAGCATGGCGGCCATAACCGGCAGCACCACGGCGAATTCCACGAGGCTCTGCCCGCGTTGCCGTCGTGCTTTCACGCCGAGTCTTAGTTTCATGTCAGGGGTGGTACCGGCTCCATGGTGGTGAGATTCGTCTGGGTGAAAGTGAAGCCGGTGCCGGCAAGGGGGACCAGGTTGGGCAGTGGAGTCGACCAGGTGTACTTGTAGACGATGGTGACCCCTATCGTGTCTGGACCGGAGTGGCCGGCGAGGCAACCCGAGTTGGTGCCACCGATGAATGCACAGCGACTCGTGCCCGGGTACGAATTCTGGGTGTTCGTCCAATAGAGCGTTGTTGGACACGTGCTCGGTGGCAACTGTCCCACCGGCGTGTAGGTCTCGACCGCGCCGCCATTCACACCTCCGCTGGCGGTAGCCCAGAAGATGTCCACCTCAATTATGTTGGACCGGGTCGCCGGGGCCATGATGTCCTGGTCGATCCTGGTGAGGATGGCACAATCGGCGGTCGTGGGCGAGCCGCCCGATTCCGCAGCCAAGGTCGCTACGTCGCGAGAGGCGAAGTTTATTTGCATCTCCACGCTGAACGCGATGCCAAACTCGATCAGGCCCACGAAGATCGTCATGAAGGCGAGGACGACCAACGAGAACTCGACGAGGGCCTGGCCTCGAGAGTCACCGGTTTTCAGGTTGCGGCGCCGCGAATGTCGCTTGAGCATGCTCTCTCTGCTCGAACCCGGCCGGCAGGGCATGCCGACTCCAAGGCGTAGGAGACTAGGGGCTGCTCCTTGCAGCCACCATAACGGCAGAGCAATCCGGGACGTCAGGCTAGGCGAATCGGTGCGTCCGAGCGACGTCGGTACCAATTGCTGGGAAGACGCCGCCGAACGTCCTGCCATCGGGCCGCCCGATCGAGCAGGTGCGCCGCGGCCTACGACTCTCCTGGGTTCGGTTCCGCGTGGTGCTCCCACGGCACAAGCCGATAGCCGCCAGCCGGATCTGTGAGCAGGTGGCGGGGATCGTCGGGATCCAGTTCCAGCTTCTGCCGCAGCCGGCGCACGGTCACCCAGACGTAAGCTGGATCCGCGGCATCGGAATCGGCCCACACCTTGCTCAGCAGCTGGTCCGTCGAGACGGCCTTCGGCATGCCGGCGGCCAGAGTCGCCAGGAACCGCGATTCGGTGGGCGAGAGCGAGACGCGCTCGCCGCGGACGATCGCCTCGCGCTTGCGAGGGATGAGCGTCAGGTCGCCCAGGGCCAGCTCCTCGACCGGGATCTGGTCCTGCAGGCGGCGGAGCACGCGTCGGATCCGCGCCACCAGCTCGGCGTAGTCGTAGGGTTTGGTCACGTAGTCCTCGGCGAAGTGGGCTATCAAATCGGCCTTGCTGTCTGCCGCCACCACGGCCGAGAGAACCAGGATCGGTATATCGGCGCGCCTCTTGATCCGCCCGGCCAGGGTCTGGCCGTCCATCTCGGGCATCATCAGATCGAGGATGACCAGGTCCGGCCAGGCCACGTCCAGGCGCTCGAGGGCCTCGGACCCGCTCGCCGCTCCGATCACGTCGAAGCCGTCGCCACTCAGGCGCTCGGCCAGGGCGTCGAGGTGGGCCGGATCATCGTCGACGAGGAGCAGTCGCGCTTCGCTCACGGGCTCAATGTTACGGCGCGGAAGGCGGGTGATCGAACCAGCTTGGAAGGGTTCCGGCCGCTTCGCCCAATGAGCCTGATACCCGCGGACTGCGCCTCTTGACGCGCAGAACGTTGCTAATCATGCTAAGTAGTGACCAGAATTGGCATGATTAGTTGGTATTGATGGGATGCATAGCTTCATCGATCTCAACCGAACGCTTGGTTCCCAGCCGGTCCGGCTCGGGGCTCGACTGGCTCGTCTCGATGTTGGGCGCGGCCGGGAGGCTCTCTTCCGCGCCCAGCTCCCGGAATTGCTCGGTGCACTTGCGGACGAGACACGCGTTGCCTCGATCACTGCTTCGAGCGCGATCGAGGGGGTAATCGTGGACCCGCGGCGGATCGAGGGCTTGGTCAGAGAGAATGTCCGGCCCCGTCGGTTTCGCAATCGGAATGAGCAGGAGTTTGCCGGCTATCGCGACGCCATAGACGAGATCATGCGGGCCACGACGCTCGAACCGGTCACAGTGCCCTACATCCTTCACCTTCATCGTCAGCTCTTCCGATTCACCGGCGGGATCGGTGGTCAACTCAAGACCGATCAGGACCTGATCGCGAGCTACGAGCACGGCCACCGAGAGATCATCTTCACCCCGCCCTCTCCCAAGGAGACCGAGTACCTGCTACCGGAACTGGTTACACGCTACCGGTCGGCGGTGGATACGCAGGCCGCTCATCCGATCCTGATCATCGCGGCGTTCGTTCTGGACTTCCTCGCGATTCACCCTGTCGCGGATGGGAACGGTCGGTTAGCCCGTCTCCTCACCGCCCATGTGCTCCTTGAGCAGGGGTACGGAGTCGCCCGTTATGTCAGCATCGAACAGCGAATGTTCGACACGAAGAACGCGTACTACGCCGCCCTGTATGAATCGCAGCGGCAGTGGCACGAGGGAACCCACAACATCTGGCCGTGGGCTGAATACCTGGTAGGTATCCTCGAAGACTCCTACGATGATTTCGAGTCGCGGGTCGCGGCGCGGCGCAATCTCACCGGGTTATCGAAGCAAGAGCGAGTACGGGAGTACGTTCTTCACCACGCCCCGGTCGTCTTCCGGGTCCAGGATGTTCGAACTGCCCTCCCAGGGGTCAGCGACCAAACCATCCGGCTGGTCTTGAGCGGGCTTCGTCGCGAGACATTGATCGAGATCGACGAGACTGCCGGCGGAAGCGGCCCCCGCGCCGCCTGGCGGCGCATCGGCGAGACGTAGCCACGCCAGCCCAAGTGGTTTCCTTCCGGACGTGGCGGCGCCCGCTACCGGTCGAGATCCGCCAGTTCGCGCGCTCGATTCATCACCGCGTCGAGCATGGGCGGCGTGAGCCGGCCGGTGAACGTGTTCTGCTGGCTCGGGTGATACGAGCCGACCAGGACGACCGGCCCGATTCGACTTTCGGCCAGGTGGCCGAAGGCGGGCCTGGGTGCCGTACGGTAGCCGAGGTCACGCATCGTCCGGATCGCGCCGTCCCAGGCGAACGATCCGAGAGCCACCACGACTCGCACGTTGGTAAGCAGGTCCAGCTCGCGGACCAGGTACGGCAGGCAACCGGCGCGTTCCCGGGGCAGCGGCCTGTTGCCGGGTGGGGCGCAGCGCACGACCGCCGTGAGGTAGAGGTCGGTCAAGGCGAGCCCGTCGTCGATCGCCAGAGAAGTCGCCCGGTTTGCGAACCCCGTCCGATGCAGCGAGGCGAACAGGAAGTCACCCGATCGATCGCCCGTGAACAGTCGGCCCGTGCGGTTGCCGCCGTGGGCGGCCGGAGCGAGACCGACCACCATGACGCGCGCCTTCGGATCCCCGAACCCGGGCAGAGGGCGGGCCCAGTATTCCTCGCCCGCGAAGCGGGCCGGAGGGTTCGCGGCCGCCTCCTCGCGCCATTCCACCAGCCGTGGACAGCGCCGGCAGGCCAGGATCTCGGCGGCGAGCGAGGGCAGCGTCTCGGGTGACATGACCAGACTCTACCGCGACCCTGCTGCGCGGCGCCACGGCCGGGATAGCCGGTGGGCACGGGTATAATCCGATGGCGTTGTGTGGGTCGCTGCCGAGTTTGGGCACGCCCCGCCTTCCCGTCCGCAGCTAAGGATTGGACCCTGCAAATGACCGCCGAGACCTCCACGTGGGCCACGAAGAAAGGGCTCGCCCAGATGCTCAAAGGCGGCGTCATCATGGACGTCGTTACCCCCGAGCACGCCAGGATCGCCGAGGATGCCGGGGCCTGTGCCGTCATGGCGCTCGAGCGAGTCCCGGCCGACATTCGGGCGGCGGGCGGCGTCGCGCGCATGAGCGATCCCCTGATGATCGAGGGGATCATGGCGGCAGTCAGTATCCCGGTCATGGCCAAGGCCCGGATCGGGCACTTCGTCGAGGCCCAGGTCCTCGAGGCCCTCGGCGTCGACTACATCGACGAATCCGAAGTGCTCACTCCGGCCGACGAGACGAATCACATCGACAAGCACGCCTTCAGGGTGCCGTTCGTTTGCGGCTGCCGAAACCTGGGCGAGGCGCTTCGCCGCATCAACGAAGGTGCGGCCATGATCCGGACCAAGGGCGAGGCCGGCACCGGCGACATCGTCGAGGCGGTCCGCCACATCCGGACGCTGATGTCGGACATCCGCCGATTGCAATCGATGCGCGAGGACGAGCTCTTCGTGGCCGCCAAGGAGATGGACGCTCCCTATGACCTGGTCAAGCAGGTTGCGGCGGAGGGCAGGCTGCCGGTGGTGAACTTCGTGGCCGGCGGCATTGCCATTCCGGCCGACGCGGCCCTGGCTATGCAGCTCGGCGCCGAAGGTGTCTTCGTCGGATCGGGCATCTTCAAGAGTGAGAACCCTGCCAGGACGGCCGAGGCGATCGTCCAGGCCACCCTCCACTTCGACAACCCGAAGATCATCGCCGAGGTGTCGAAGGGTCTGGGCAGCCCGATGCGCGGCATCGCAGCGGCCACGGTCCCCGATGCTGAGCGGCTGGCAGTCCGAGGCTGGTAGCCCGGCGTAGCGGGACGCACCGTCGATCGAGACCGATGCGAACCCGGAGCGCGTAGTGAAGATCGGCGTACTGGCGCTTCACGGCGCCGTCATCGAACATATCCAGACACTCAGGTCGATCGGGATCGAGCCGGTTGCGGTTCGCCTGCCCGAGGACCTCGCAGGTATCTCCGGTTTGATCCTGCCGGGCGGCGAGAGCACGACCATGCGCAAGCTCGTGGCCCGATGGAATCTCCGCGAACCGGTCATGGCTCTGGCCCGATCGGGAGCCCCCATCCTGGGCACGTGTGCCGGCATGATCGTGGTCGCGAGGGAAATCGCGGGGGGCGACGAGCCCGTCTTTCCGCTGCTCGACGTGACAGTCGCGCGGAACGCCTTCGGGCGCCAGCTCGATTCGTTCGAAACGATGCTACCGATGCCGATCCTGGGTGATCGACCGGTGCGTGCGATATTCATAAGAGCGCCCATAATCGAGCGCGTGGGACCCGGTGTCGAGGTTCTGGCCAGGCTGCCCGACCAGCGTGTCGTGGCGGTGAGGCAGCGGAATGTCATCGCCATCTCGTTCCACCCGGAACTGGCCGGCGAAACCCGCATTCATCGCCTCTTGGCCACGATGGCAGCCGAGTTTGCCGAGCCGCGTGAGGGGACCGCCGCGGATGGGACGGAGCCGTGGTCGCTCGGGGAGGTCAGGTGAGCGGCCGAGTCCGCCTCGCCCGCCTGACCGATCTCGCCGCCCTCGGGGAGCTCTCCCGACTCTCGCAGCAAGAACACGTCGATGCGCGGTCGCTCGGCTTGCCTGTGAGCGGACCGAGGATCGGCGTCTTCAGCCTCTTCCGGTTGCCGCTGGGAGCTTTCCGTCCGAACGATTTGCTCTTCGTCTACGAGGACGAGCGCCGGATCTCCGGCCTGCTTCGAGTGGAGCGCGACGCTTGGCGCGACGAGTGGACGATCGTAGAGCTCGATGCAATCGGTTCGGGCGACTCGGGTGACACGCGGTTCCGCCTCGTCCAGCACCTTTTGCGCGACGGCGCCAAGCGCGGCGCGATCCGCTTCCATGTCGCCTGTTCGGACGGCCAGGGCAATCCCGAGCTCTTCATGCAGGCCGGCTTCGCTCGCTACGGCCAGGAGCGGCTCTTCTTCCGCGGTCCGGAGAGGGCGTTGCCGCCGGCCTGGTCGGAGGAACAGACTCGAGCCGCCGACATCCGGCCATGCCAGCCGCTCGACGCGCTGCCGCTGGCTCGGCTTTACGCGGCGGTGACGCCCCAGCCGGTGGTCCGTCTCGAGTCATACCGCTTGAACGACTGGGAACGCCAGGGCTCCAACTCTAGCGTGCCACGCTCCAGCCTCGCTCCCATTTTGCGTTTCGCCGAGATGGAGTCATACGTGCAGGTCGGACCGGCCGGCGCCCCCGATCAGCTCCAGGCATTGCTGCAGCTGGGCGTAGCCCGGGAAGAGCAGCCACACTACCTCAAGATCATGGCCCGGCCCGAGAGCGACGTAGCCACGCTCGTCAACTTCGGCCTCGGGTTGCTCGCCGCACGCATCGGCAAGGGCGGCAGTTGCCCCGACAATGGAGTTCTGTCGCCGGTCCGAACCTACGAGTCGCCAATCGATCGCCGGCTCGAAGACGGCGGTTTCGCCAGCCTGGACACCGTGACGCTCCTGGTGAAGGAAGCTGTCGTCCGCGTTGCCGAGCCCGCCCTCGTTCCGGCAGTACGCTGAGCCATAGGGCAGGAGGACACGTGACAGATCAGGGCGCGATGCACCGCCGGCGCGAGTCGATCGACGACCTTGGTTTGCTTCTCTGCTCCCTACCGCCGGATATCCTCGAGGCCGTTCATGGCCTGACCGATCCGTCACAGCTGATCGAGATCATCATGGACCTCGGCCGCCGGCCTGAGGCGCGCTTCGTCGACGGTGAGGTGACGCTCCTCGAACGCGAGATCGGCGAGTCCGACCTCAAGTACGTGGTCGACCACATCGGCACCTTCGGTGACGACAACCGGGCCGGTATCGAGCGGACTCTCCACCGCATCAGCGCCATCCGCAACCGGACCGGCAAGATAGTCGGGCTGACATGCCGGATCGGCCGCGCCGTCTACGGCACGATCGAGATCATCAACGACTTCGTCGAGTCCGGTAAGTCGATCCTGATCATGGGTCGGCCGGGCATAGGCAAGACGACGATGCTGCGCGAGGCCGCCCGCGTTCTGGCCGACGACCAGGGCAAGCGCGTTGTCGTGGTCGACACCTCGAACGAGATCGCGGGCGACGGCGACATCCCGCATCCCGCCATCGGTCGAGCTCGGCGAATGCAGGTTCGAACCCCATCGCTCCAGCACGAGGTCATGATCGAGGCCGTCGAGAACCACATGCCCGAGGTCATCGTCATCGACGAGATCGGGACGGAGCTGGAGGCCCAGGCGGCCCGAACCATCGCCGAACGTGGCGTCCAGCTCATCGGCACCGCCCACGGCAACAACCTCGACAACCTGATGCTCAATCCGACCCTGACCGACCTCATCGGCGGCATCCAGACGGTCACCCTGGGCGACGAGGAGGCGCGGCGTCGCCGCTCGCAGAAGAGCGTCCTGGAGCGTAAGGCGCCGCCCACCTTCGACGTGATCGTCGAGATCCTCGATCGCGAGAAGGTCACGGTCCACGCCGACGTGGCCGAGACCGTCGACTCGTTGCTGCGCGGCGACCCAGTCTCGGCCGAGCTGCGCTGGCGAGACGAGGCCGGCGTCCACCGGTCGCAGTCGCGGCCCAAGCCGTCGCCTCGCGAGGCCATCAACAGCGACCGATTCGGAAGCGACCGCTTCGCAGGGCTGGTCGGCGCCGGCCCCGGCTGGCGGACCGAGCCCGGCTGGCGCGGCTCGGGCTCCTACCGCGCCCCGTCGGACTGGCGCGATGCGGATCGTGGCGGAGTCCGGCCGGGGTACCGCCCTGGCGCCGGCGGAGGCTGGCGGACGCCGACTCGTGGCGGGCGCGAGGTGCACGAAGGTGCCCGCCGCAGCCGCGGCGACGTGGCCGGCGGCGGTTCCGGAGGGGGTCGCACCGGCTCCGGCGGGACCGGTGCGCCTGGCCAGGACTGGCCCGTCGCCGGGCCACGCGCGGCAGAGCGGATGCTCCCCGAGGAGCGGTTTGCGGTGCCGCCTGCCGGCCCCGGACAAACCTTGGTGGCAGGCCGCGGATCGGCGATGAGATGGGACGCCGGCGACCCGGGCGGGCCGTTTGGCGTCGACGAGGTGGCCGACCGCGGCCCCATCGAGCGCGAAGCGGCGCCGGTCCCCGAGCCTCGGGCCCGCGAGCTGAGGGAGCTGGAGAGGCAGAGGTCGTGGGCTCAGGGGGCGACGCGCGCCCTCAACGCCTACCGCGCGGACGAGGTTCAGGAAGAGGGCGAGCCGGAGCAGTCGCCGGCGGGCCCGAACGGCACGTTGGTCGCGCCCTCCGGTCGCGGCGTCGCGGCCGGCGCCTCGGCCGCGGAGGTCGACGTCGAGCGTGAGGATATCGAGGACGATCTCGAGGAGGATGACGAGGCACTGGCCGACGTCGTTCGCCTGCGGGCGGCAACCGAAGGCGCCGAACGTGACGACGGCCTTCCCGTCCTCCGCGTCAGAGACGGCAACGCGATCCTGCCGACGCTGCGCGTCCTGCCCCACGGCATCAGTCGCAAGCGCCTGGAGCAGGCAATCAAGGAACTGCAGCTGCCCGTTATCATCGCCCGCGATCCAGACGAGGCAGACGTGGTCATGACGCTCAAGAGCGAGTACCGGCAGAAGCCCACGGGGCTGCGCGAGGCGGAGGATCGAGGTCTGCCGATCTACGTCCTGAAGAGCAACACGATTGTCCAGATGGAGGCCAGCCTGACCTCGATCTTCTCGCTCGAGGTCGACCCGCGCGAGGCCGCCCTGCGCGAAGCCGAGGAGGCGATCGGCGTCGTGATCCGTGGCGCCGAGCCGGTCGAGCTTTCGCCGCAGAACGCCTACGTCCGGCGCCTCCAGCATCAGATGGCCGAGCGGGCCAATTTGATCTCCCGCTCTCGTGGCCGTGAGCCCTATCGTCGGGTTCGCCTCTACCCTTAGGTCGGTGTCCAAGCGCCGGTCGACGACGCTCGCGCCCGACGCGGCGGTCGCGGCCGCCGCTTGGGCAAAGGCGCGGCGCCATATCCGAGGTTCGCAGGTGGGAGCGATCGCGTCAGCCTCAGCGGAACGTCGCCACGGCGCGCCCTGCATCGGGTCGGCTCGGCTAGACTCGATAGATGCACCTCAATGGCGGCCGCCCGCGCGGCCCCTGGCTGAAGCTTGAGCGGCCTGAGGTCTCGGGCATGACTCGGGCGCAACCGCCCGCGGACCGGAAGAACTCGCTCGGCGACCGCCGGGTGTCGCGGCTGTCGGCCCGCGCAGGATTGGCCTCGCACCGCTCGCAACGATCTACCGGGGACTCGGTGCGTGAGATCGGTGAACCGGAACGCGTCTCACTGCGAATGAACCAATGAGGGACTCAGTGGCAGCGCCCCCGCCCCGGGTCGTTCCCGACGGGCTGTCGGAGGGTCAATCGGAGGCCGAGCTGATGCGGCAAGTGGCCGCCGGAGAGATCGGCGGACTTGAAAACCTATACGACCGCTATCACGCGATGGCGTATGCCCTTGCTCTGCGGATAACGACGGAGACCGGGCTGGCTGAGGACGTGGTCCAGGACTCGTTCCTGGGCCTGTGGCGCAATGCCGGCCGCTACGCGGAAGCGAAGGGCAGCGTTCGGGGCTGGCTGCTGGCCATCGTCCGCCATCGCGCAATCGATGCCGTGCGCCGCCAGCGAGCCGGCGTGGCTCTGGGCGAGGAAACGGATGAGACCCTGCCGGCGGCTCTGACCCTTCCCGACGTCTGGCCCGAAGTGGCCGGTCGTCTTGACGCCGAGCAGGTGCGCGGTGCGCTCACCGTTCTGCCGCCCGCGCAGCGCGAGGTCATCGAGCTTGCCTACTTCGACGGCCTGACCCAGCGCGAGATCGCGGAACGGACCCGAGCCCCGCTGGGTACGGTGAAGAGCCGGATGCGGCTCGGCCTGGTGGCGCTGCGCGAGCAGCTGGACCGTCATCAGGATGGACGCAGCGCCGCGGTGGCGCCGTCCTTCAACGGCAAGAAAGGTTTGGCCTGACATGGCCATGACCTGCGATCGCGTCCGCGAAGTTGCCTCGGGCTTCGTGCTCGGGGCGCTCGACGCCAACGAGATGATCGCCGTCAGAGATCATCTGGAGAGCTGCCCACGACCGCATCCCGAGATCAACACCTTGGGCGGCGTTCTGCCCTGCCTCGCCGGTTCGCTCGAGCCCATCGAGCCGCCGGCCTGGTTGCGCGAGTCGGTCATAGCCGCCGCTCAGGCAGACCTGATAGCCCGCCGGCGTATCGCCGAGCCGTCGGCGGTACCGGCCCCGGCTCTTGCCGCTGTGGCTGCGGCGGCCGCGAGCAGCCCTGAGAAACCCTCAGGGGCAGAGCTGATCTCGCTCGCCGCCGCCCGCCTCTCACGCAGGCGCCGCGTCATGACCTGGACGATGCGGGTCGCGGCGGTCGTGGCCGTAGTCGCCCTCGCCGGCTACGCGCTGGTTCTCCAGGGCGACCTCGACAGGGCCCAGAGGGCCACTCAAGTAGACGCCAGCTTCAACTATGTGCTGACTCTGCCGGACACCAGGACCGCGGTGATGACGGCCACCGACGGATCCAGGGCCAGCGGGCTGGCCGCTCTTCGACCCACCGGGCACATCATCGTGAGGCTGTACGGTCTGACGGCGACCACGGGCGATCAGGTCTATGTGGTCTGGCTCAACGGCGAGGCCGGCGGACCGACCAAGGTTGGTTCCTTCACCGTAGACGACTCGGGCGTCGGCTACCTGGAAGTGGACAATGTGCCCACTTCGTCGAGCCTGGGCCTCTTCGTTTGCAGGGAGCCGAACGGCAACGTGACGAAGCCGACCGGCCCCACGATTGTCAGCGGCACCTTCTCGCTCTGACCCAGGCAGCGGCGCGCTACTGACTCCTCTTTCGGCCTCGGCCCGCCGTCTCGGCTCGGCCCTGCTCGACCGCGGCCGGTTGAGCCGCGACTCTGTCGCCGCCGGCCTGGATCGCGGCGTGCATGGCCCTGTCCGCGACCGCGAGCAACTCGTCCGGCGTGCGACCGTCCAACGGAAAGCTGGCAATCCCCGCAGATACGGAGATAGCCTTTCCATCGACCGGGGGTAGCGCAGCGATCCTCTGGACGAGCCGCTCCGCGACGACGAGCCCATCGGGGCCCGGCGCGACGAGGATGAACTGGTCGTTGCTGAAGCGGGCGACGGTGTCGACGAGCCGGACGGACTCGGCCAGCATCTGGGCCACCCGACGGAGGGCTTCGTCGCCGGCGGCGTTGCCACCGGCCACCTGGATCTCCGTGAAGCGGTCGATCTCGAAGATGGCGATGCTAAGTGGGACCCCCTGTCGACCGGCTCGGGCCACTTCCATCTCGAGCGCGCGGTCCAGCGTGCGACGGTTTGCGAGGCCGGTCAGCGGGTCAATGTGGGCGAGCCGATCGAACCATTCCGCCCGCTCCGAGCCGAGCGACACTGCCAGAGCCCGCTCGATGGCCACTGCCGCCAGATCCGCCAGCGGCTCGGCCGCGATCAGCGCCTCGTGCTCAGGTCGCGGCCCGGCGAAGCCCAGGCCCATGACGCCGAGCGTCACCTCGATGCCGAGACGCCGTACGACGAGGGGCAGCACCAATGCCGTTGCCGCGCCGCGAAGGACGGCCACGTGCGCCGCATCGTCGACTTCGAGCGGGTGCCGCGTTCGGGCGACGCCGGCAAGCGGATCGTGGCTTTCGGACATATGCTCGATCGAGGCGGCTGTTGCGGCCGCTTCGGCGTCGACGCCGTGTGTCACCGTCAGCTCGAGATCGTCGTGATCCGGATCGACGATGTATACGGCGCCGGAACTCGCCCGCAGGTATTCGGCGGCGAGCCCGAGCAGTTCGGCCAGCGCGTCGTCGAGGTCGTCGCCGCGAGCCGCGGCCGCAGCCGCAGCCGCGAACAGCTGGCCATCGGTTCGTTCGCGAAGCGGTCGTTCGCCCGACACAATTCCTCCCCATGCGCGTTGGAAAGTAGCCCGGGCCGATTGTACGGCCCGGCTCCTACGACTGCGACCCCTCGGACGCAGGGCGCGACCATCCGCCTCTCGCCGCAATGATCAGATCGACGGCTCGACCGACGATACGGTCCGCCTATACTCGGCCCCGTGAAGCTCGTTATTGCGGTCGTTCACAACGAAGACTCCCGCGTCCTGATCGACGCGCTGCTTGCCCATGAGTACAGGGCGACGTGGCTGCACAGCTCCGGCGGGTTCCTCAAGCAGTCCAATGCCACCATCCTGCTGGGGGTGGACGACGCAAAGGTCGAAGAGGTGGTGGCCCTGGTCCGCGAGAATTGTCACTCCCGGACGCAGACCGTCAGCCCCATCCCGCCGATCATGGAGCCGGGCGAGTTCTTCATGCCGTACCCGCTCGAGGTCGAGGTGGGCGGCGCCGTGGTTTTCGTCCTGCCGGTCGAGCGCCTCGAGCGCATCTGACCATCCAGCCGAATCGTAGGTGAGATCGTGAGCCCCTTCAGGCCGGACCTCGTCGACGTTTGGATGTTCCGGGCCCGCGGCGACTCTCCCGGGCGACGCAGCTCAGCGCAACCGGGCACTCCCGCACCCGTTTCGAGCGTGGAGCTGCTCCTCATGCGGCGGTCGCCGGGTCGGATCCTGCCTGGTTTGTGGCAGTGCGTCTCCGGCTCGTTGGAGCCCGGCGAGTCGGTCACAGCGGGCGCCCTTCGAGAATTGCGAGAGGAAACCGGTTTTGGGCCGGGCCAGATCGCAGGTTTCTACGACCTCGATCAGGTCAACCAGTTCCACGAGCCGTCGGTCGGGGGCATCGTCAGCAGTGCCGTATTTGCCGTGCGTCTGACCGCCGGCACCGAGCCGGTGCTTTCTCACGAACACGACTCGATGCGCTGGGTATCGCCGGACGAGGCTCTGAGGCTCGCCGTCTGGCCCGCCTACCGCGAGTCGATCCGGCGCATCGTCGAGAACCTGCTCGACACGGAGCGGGCAATCTGGTTCGAGCTCACGCTGGAGGGAGCGCGGGCGCGGCGGTAGCCGGCCCGCCCGGCACATCGCTATTCTCGAAGGTGCCAGTTACCCATTCGCGGCCGCTCACGCCTCTTAGTGATGTGAGGGACATCACGGCAACGCTCGACAGGGATGAACGAAGCGAGGCCGCCCGGCCTCCGGTTCCGGCGACGGCGTTGGCTCCGGAGTGGGTTGCCACGCTGCACGACCACGGACCGCTGCTTCTGGCGGCGGCCCGGGCGATTGCCCGGGACGAAGCGGAGGCGGAGGACCTGGTTCAGACGACCTTCGAGCGGGCGCTCCGCGCTGGGCCGACGATTCGGGAGCCGCGGGCCGTTCGGGCCTGGCTCCTTACCGTCGAGACGCGCGAGGCACTGCGGGTCGTACGGCGGCTGCGCCGGACGCTCCGGCTCGATCCGACCGTTCATGAGCTGCCGATCGGCGGCCCCGAGATGTCCGCATCCCTCGAGCTGGACGAAGCGCTCGGACGGCTTTCGCGACCGATTCGGGCCGCCGTGGTCCTCCACCACATGGTCGGACTTTCCGTGCGCGAGACGGCGGACGCGCTCGGCGTCACGGAGAACACGGCAAAGGCACGGCTCAAGGCGGGCCTGGCGCGACTCCGGGAGTACCTTGATGAAGAATGAATCGGGCGGCGGCCCGGCCGCCGAAGACGACCTGGAAGGGCGGCTGGAGCGCCGTTTCGCGGCAGAACTGGATCGCGCGGAGCTTGACTATACGAGCCTGCGCGTGCAGCGAGAAGGCGGAGCCGAAGACCGGGGTCGGTCGCGTCGGGCCTGGCCGAGGCTGGCGGTTGCCGTGGTAGCGGTCGCGGCGCTCGCGGCCCTCGGGCTGGTCGGCGTGGGGCTGGCCTACCGGCCGGCGGTCGGCCCGGCTGCCCCGAGCGCTTCGACAGTCGAGTTCGGCCCCGACGGCATTCCGGCCCAGATCGACGGCCAGATCGTGCACCGCGTCGGCGAGAGGACCGACTGGCAGAACCTCACCGGCAGCTTCCTTATCGGCGGGTACGCGCTCCAGGAGGTGTTGAGCTGCCCATCGCAGGCGCAGCTGCCCTCCGCGGAAGCCGCCCTCTCGACCACGTGTAGCGGGCTCGCGCTCTGGCCGACGGCTGGCACCGTGGCGATGATCGCGACGACCGGTGGCCTCAAGGTGGCGTACGCGGGCTCGTCCCAGCTCGCCGCCTGGGTCGGCGGGCCCGCGATCGTCGTTCGCGTCCACACCCACGATCCCGAGGCTGTCCAGTGCGGGATCGACACCCGAGCCGCGTGCGAGGCCGCAGTAGTGGTAGAGGCCGTCGTATGGCCGCAGGTTCCGACCGAGGTTGCCGGTGAGCACGTCTACCGCGCGGCCGATCAGGCCGCCTTCACGAGCCTCAAGGGCAGTTTCCTGCTGGGCGGCCTCGTATCCAGGCCCGATGTCATGCCGCCATGTCCGGCCCCGATCGGCAAGTCGGACGCCGAACAGCAGCTGATCCCGTACTGTTACTGGCTCTCCATCGATGGGCTGGCGGTCGCCCCGATGAGCAACTTCGA
>DASWZK010000150.1:0-19806 GCA_036404515.1 Candidatus Limnocylindrales bacterium | reverse complement strand
GCGGGCGGTTAGCTCAGTTGGTTAGAGCGCATGCTTGACATGCATGAGGTCAGAGGTTCAAGTCCTCTACCGCCCACCATTCCGGGTCGCCGTGAGGCGGCTCGGTGCAACTCCAGATCCAAAGCGATGAGCGGGACACGCAGCGTCGAGAGGATCTCAGAGAGCCGTCGCCACGCTGGCCGTGGCTGAGAGCGACGGCGATTCCCTCCGGCGACGACACCACCCGCGAGCGACCGGTTAACCGGTCCGGGATCCGCCCGTTAGAGCGGGAAGAGCGCGCGACGGCCCAGGGTTCTCACCTCACGCCGGCGCGAAGGCGGGTGGAACCGCGAGAGATGCCTCTCGTCCTGTCGGACGGGGGGCTTTGCGTTTCTGCCACAGACTGAGCCGCGAGCGACGAAGCGGCGAGACGGCGAAGGGAAGATGAAATGGGCGAGGACAAGGGCAGCCAGGGACCGGCGCCGGCAGCGTCAGCCGAAGCCGATGAGGCCGGCGACGTGGACGAGTATTTCGAGGCAGCTGTGCGCGGCTCGGCGGAGGAGCTCCTCGACGCCGGCGCACACACCGAGATCGACGCGATGCGCCACTCTGCGGCGCACGTCATGGCAGAGGCCGTCCTCGGAATCTTCCCGGACGCTCAGCTGGGGATCGGCCCGTCGATAGATGAGGGCTTCTACTACGACTTCCTGCTGCCGCGCCCGCTGACCCCCGACGATCTCGCCGCAATCGAAGCCGGAATGCGCACCTCGATCACTGCAGACAGCCCCTTCATCCGCAAGGAAATGCCCTTCGACCAGGGCCGCGCCTTCTTCGACGCTCGGCGGCAGCCTTTCAAAGTCGAGATCCTGGACGACCTGGCCACCCGCTCGAAAGAGACCGGCTCGCCGCTACCGCCCACGTCCACGTACAGGCACGGCAGCTTCATCGACCTCTGCAAGGGGCCTCACGTCGCCAGCACGGGGAAGATCGGCCCGTTCAAGCTGATGACCGTAGCGGGAGCGTACTGGCGCGGCTCCGAGAAGCGGCCGATGCTGCAGCGGATCTACGGCACCGTCTGGCCCAGCCAGGAAGAGCTGGACGCTTACCTGCACCGGCGCGAGGAGGCGAAGCGCCGCGATCACCGCCGTCTGGGCGTGCAGCTCGATCTCTACAGCTTCCACGATGTCAGCCCCGGCTCCGCCTTCTGGCACCCCAAGGGCCAGCGCCTGTGGCGGACCCTGGAAACCGCGATCCGGGAGGTCCAGGACCGCCGCGGCTACCAGGAGATCAGCACCCCGTTGATCGTCCACAAGAAGCTCTGGGAGCAGTCGGGCCACTGGGCCAACTATCAGGACAACATGTTCGTCCTCGAGTCCGAGGGCCAGACCTTCAGCCTCAAGCCGATGAACTGCCCCGAGAGCACGTTCATCTACAAGAGCAAGCTGCGCTCCTACCGCGACCTGCCACTCCGGTACTCCGAGTTCGGCAGGCTCCATCGGAACGAGCGATCAGGCACGCTGTCGGGCTTAACCCGCGTTCGTCATTTCGTCCAGGACGACGCCCACATCTACCTCCGGCCCGACCAGCTCCAGGACGAGATCAAGGGCCTCCTCGGGGAGGTCCACGAGGTGTACGGCTGGTTCGGTCTCGAGCCGAGGTTCACCTTCGGGACAAAGCCCGACAAGGCGCTGGGCGACCCCGCGCTCTGGGAGAGAGCCGAGGCCCAGATCAAGGCGGCGCTGGACTCGCTCGATAAGCCCTACCGGCTCAAGCCCGGCGACGGCGCCTTCTACGCCCCTAAGATCGACATCCAGGTCGAGGACGCGCTGGGCCGCGAATGGCAGACGGCAACGATTCAGGTCGACCTGGTGATGCTGCCCGAACGGTTCGACTGCACCTACATCGACGAGACCGGCGCGGCCGTCCGGCCGATGACGATTCACCGGGCCATCTACGGCTCGCTCGAGCGCTTTATCGGCGTCCTCGTGGAGCACTTCGCCGGGGCCTTCCCGGTCTGGTGCTCTCCGGTCCAGGCCGTCGTCATCCCCATCGCCGACCGGCATATCGATGCGGCGAACGAGCTTGCCGGGATGCTCAAGGCTCACGAGCTCCGAGTCGAAGTAGACGACTCGGATTCTCGGATGCAGAACAAGATCAGGCTGGCGCAGGAGCAGAAGGTGCCCTACATGCTGGTCATGGGCGACCGAGAGGTCGAGGCGCGCACTGTAGCTATCCGCAACCGCGCCGGCGAGCAGGAGAACGGCGTGGCCTGGGAATCATTCGTGGAACGGCTGGCAGAGGAGACGACAGTGCGAAGGCCCTGAGGCCGGGCGTCATCGCGCCTCGTACAACTCCCAACCGCCAGGCACCGGATTCACCACCCAGATCTCCCAACCGGCGTTGTTACCGGCGAGCTTGGTCCAGGTGACCTCGACCAGTACGGCGTGGGCGGCGTCGATCGGCTTCTGTTCCGCGGTGGGCATCCCGGCGATCCAATCGGTCAGGGACATGACGTCCGTCGGATTGGCCACGGCCGTGTACTTGGACCCTGCCGACTTCATGTAGGCGCTGCGCTCGCTCGTGTATCCCGTGAGCATCCCCCGCGTGGCCTGGTCCTGAGTGCCGAGCATCGCCCATGCCGCGGGATACCGGCCAGCGATCAGGGCATCCTCGTAGGCATGAACGAACGCCAAGGCGCCGCTTGTGCCCGTGGGGAACGGCGTCGGGGTTGGAACTGGAGTCGGCGACGGCGTTTGGGTAGGAGTCGATGTTGGCGTTGGGGCTGGACTGGGAGTAGGAGTCGAGTTTGGCGGCGGTGTTGGAGTTGGGGTTGGCGCAGCCGTGGCCGCCGCTGTGGCTGTCGCCTGGGGAGTCGATGATGCCGTCCCGGACTGGCATGCCGCCGCAAGGCACGCGGCCACCAAGCCAAACGCGATCAGTCGACGCATCGTACCCGTCTCCCTCCAGCTGCGTGACGTTGGGCCATCTTTGCACACCAAGACGCCGTCGGGGGTGATTCGTACCGCCTCGCCGAACGTTTGCCGCCCCTGAAACCGCTGTGCTATAGTCCCGCGGGCGACCGCCCGGTGCAGTCGTGCGCTGGGTTGGGCCGCTCGTCTGCTTTCGGGGCAAACTCATCCCGTGGGTCGGCAACCGGAAGACGCTTAGAAGGGGTTCGCCATTAGCCGAGACCTGCGCATCAATCAGATGATCCGTGTCTACGAAGTTCGGGTCGTCGACGAAGACGGTAGCCAGCTTGGTGTCATGCGAACGGCAGATGCCTTGCGGCTTGCGCAGGAGCGGGGGCTCGACCTGGTAGAGGTCGCACCGCTTGCCAGTCCCCCCGTGTCGAGGCTCCTCGACTTCGGCCAGTACAAGTACGAACTGACCAAGCGTGAGAAGGAAGCCAAGCGAAAACAGCGATCCGTCACTTTCAAGGAAGTGCGTCTCAAGCCGAAGATCGGAGTCGGCGACTTCGATACGAAGGTCAGGCGGGCCATCGAGTTCTTGGAAGACGGCGATCGCGTCAAGATCTCCGTCCAGTTCCGGGGTCGCGAGCTGACCCACCCTCAGATCGGGCGCGACTTGCTGGACAAGTTTGCGGAGCAGATCAAGGAACACGGCGTAATCGAGAGGCCTCCGTTGCTCGAGGGCAAGTCGATGCACATCAGCGTCGCCTCGACCCATAAGCCGAAGATGCACGAATCAACTCCGTCGGCCACGGCCAAAGCTCATGCCCGACCCGCGGACGGAGCGATCGCAACGACGGACGGAACGCAAGAAGCGAAGAACGAGGCGCCGCCGGCTCCGCCGGCGAGGCCCAGACCCGAGCCGGACAACGGCGCGGCGTCGACTGGAGTGTGAGACCGTGCCGAAGATGAAGAGCCACAAAGGGACCCAGAAGCGGATCGGGGTCACTGGCAGTGGCAAGGCTGTCCGTGTCAAGTCCTGGCGCGGTCACCATCTCGAACTAAAGTCCTCGCGGCGCACGCGCCGATATGACGGCAAGGCCATCGTGACCGGAGAGTCGCTAGATCAGATCCGCCGGCTGCTGCCGTACCTGGGAGTCTGATCGTCGATGGCACGCGTTAAGCGGGGCGTAACCGCCCATCACCGCCACAAGCGCCTTCTACATGAGGCCGAGGGCCGCTCCGGCACAAACTCGCGGCTTATCCGACGGGCCCGCGAGTCGGCACTGCATGCTCTGGCCTATGCGACAAGAGACCGCAAGCAGCGCAAGCGCCAGATGCGCGAGCTGTGGATCATCCGAATCAATGCGGCGGCCCGTCAGAACGGAATCAGCTACGGCAAGCTGATCGCCGGCCTGAAAGCCGCCGAGATAGAGCTCGATCGCAAGATCCTGGCCGACATCGCCGTTCGAGATCAGGCGGCTTTCGCCCAGATCGTCGCCGTCGCAACCAGGGCTTAGGCACCAGGCCGGCCGGAGACGGCCGGGGCACTTCTCCAAAACCAGGCCACGACGGAGATCAGGCGAGGACAGATCCACCAGGGAGGGTCGGGCCCAGACTGAAAGCCCACCCGGGATCGATCTCGCGGGTTCGCTCCCGAGCCGCTCGCTGAAGCCCCGACGATCGCGTCGGTGTGGGTAGGCGAGCCGGTCGCCCCCGATACAGGGCATCGAGCCATCGTGACGCGATGGCTTTGAGCGCCCTACCGGCGACCCGCAACGGCCGCAAGCATGGTGGGGAAGCGGGGTGGTACCGCGAGCCCTCGACTCGTCCCCGTCCGGAAGGATGGCGGAGCGTCCTCGGTGGGACGGTCGGAGTCGGGGGTTCTAGATTCTCGCCAGCGGCGATGTCGGCGGGCCGGACCCGCAACCAGTAAGGAACGGCAGCGTGGACTTCGAAAGCCTGAGCGCCGATTTGCGAAGCCTGCAAGAGCGGGCGCTGAAGGAGATTTCGGCCGCGGTTGATCCGGCGGCGCTGGAGGCGCTCCAGATCCAGTACCTTGGCAAAAAGGGCGACCTGACCGCGGTGCTGCGAGGCATCGGCGCCCTCCCGGCGGAGGATCGACCGCGGGTGGGGGCCGTCGCCAATGAAGTTGGCGAGGTCGTCAAGGGAGCGCTGGCGGTGCGAGGATCCGAGCTTCGCGCCCAGGTTCAGACCCTGCGCCTCGCTGCGGAGAGCGTGGACGTCACCCTGCCCGGTCGACCGGTGGCCCGTGGCGCGCTGCACCCCATCCCGGAGACGATCGAGGCCATAGCCGAAGTCTTCGGTCAGTTCGGTTTCGTGATCTACGAGGGGCCCGAGGTCGAGGACGACCTCACCAACTTCCAGATGCTCAACATCGCCCCCGATCATCCCGCCCGTGACCTCTGGGCCACCCTGTACGTCGACATTCCCGGGCACCTGCTCAGAACCCACACGAGCCCCGGCCAGATCCGCGTGATGCAGTCGACGGTGCCGCCGATCCGGGCCCTATTGCCCGGCCGGTGCTTCCGCTATGAGGCCGTGGACGCCAGTCATGGCTTCGAGTTCTTCCAGGTCGAGGGCCTCATGGTCGACGAGGGAACATCGATGGCCGACCTCAAGGGGCTGCTCGACGAGTTCGCCCACGCGCTCTTCGGACCTCGCAAGACTCGTTTCCGGCCCGGCTACTACCCATTCACTGAGCCTTCCGTTGCGTTCGACGTAGAGTGCGTCGTCTGCGGCGGCGTTGGCTGCCCGGCATGCTCGAAGTCGGGCTGGATGACCATTCTCGGCGCCGGAATGGTTCATCCCGTCGTTCTCCAGTACGGTGGCATCGATCCGGAGCGATACCAGGGCTTCGCCTTTGGCATGGGCGTAGAGCGCATCGCAAACCTTCGCCACGCCGTGCCAGACCTTCGCCACTACCTCGAGAACGACCTCCGCTTCCTGGAGCAGTTCCGATGAGAGTTCCGCTGAATTGGCTCCGTGAGTACGTGGACGTGCAGCAAACGCCCGAGCAGCTGGCTGACCGACTGACCCTCCTCGGTATGGAAGTCAAGGGCATCGAGCAGTGGGGCGCCGACTGGCGCTCAGTCGTGGTCGGCGAGCTGCTCACGGTCGAGAAGCACCCGTACGCCGACCGGCTTCATCTGACGACTGTCAACGTCGGCACGGGCAAACCTCTCCACATCGTATGCGGCGCGAACAACATCGCTCCGGGCCAGCGAGTCCCGGTCGCCCTGCCGGGCGCCGTGCTGCCCGGCGACCGACTCATCGAACGGACCGAGAAGATGGGCATCGCCTCCGAGGGCATGCTCTGCTCGGGCGATGAGCTGCACATCACCAGCGATGCCGAAGGGATCCTGATCCTGCCGCCGGCGTCGCCGCTCGGCCGGCATCTGTCGGAAATCTACGGCGACGTCGTCTTGGACGTGGATGTCAAGCCCAACCGAGGCGACGCCCTGTGCTTCATCGGCCTGGCCAGGGAGGTAGCCGCCGCCACGGGAGCGACGGTTTGCTGGCCCAGCAGGTCGCTTCTGGAGACGGGCGGCTCTGTTACCGACCACCTCAAGGTCGAAGTGCGCGACCCCGATCTCTGTACCCGTTTCGTGGGTCGTTGGATCAGCGGTGCGAGGGTCGGACCATCGCCGGACTGGGTCCAGATGCGCCTGCAGGCAGCCGGCATGCGACCCGTCAACAACGTCGTCGACGCCTCGAACTACGTCATGCTCGAGCTTGGCAAGCCGACTCACACGTTCGACGGTGCCGCCGTCCACGACGGCACAATCATCGTTCGGCGCGCGATCCTCGGGGAACGGCTCGAAACCCTCGACCACGTCGTCCGCGAGCTGACGCCCGACACGCTAGTCATCGCCGACCCAGAGGGGCCTATCGGCATCGCCGGCGTGATGGGCGGGGCCGAAAGCGAAATCACCGCCTCCACTACCGACGTCGCCATCGAATCGGCGATCTTCGACCCGGTCAGCATCCGACGCACGGGTCACCGCTTCGCTCTTCAGTCCGAGGCGAGCCTGCGCTTCGAAAAGGGCCAGGAGTTCCGGCTGGCACGGATCGGCGCCGATCTGGTAGCGCAGCTCACGCTGGCGTGGGCCGGGGGTTCGTGCGCACGCGGCATCATCGACACGGGCCCGCACGAGCCGCAGCCGGCACGTCTCGCCTTCCGGCCGGCTCGAGTCAGCAAGCTGCTCGGCGCCGATGTCCCGGCCGCGGACCAGCGCAACCTGCTGAGGCGCGTGGGCATCGAGACCGAGGCCGGGTCCGCCGGCACCCCTATCCGCGTAGCCGGGGGGCCCAGGCCACTCCTGGTGGACCCGGGCGCGGAAGCAGTCCTCGTGGCAGTCGTGCCGACCTGGCGCCGCGATCTCGAGATCGAGGCGGACGTGGCTGAGGAAGTGGCCCGGGTCCGCGGTTACGAGACCACGCCGGCGCACCTGCCGGACACGTTGATCCCGGGCTACAGATCCTCCCCGGTCAAGGTCAGAAACGCCATTCGCGAGACCCTGGCAGGGGCCGGTTTGAGCGAGCTGATCACCCACGCGCTGGTTTCTCCTCAGGACGAGGTCAGGCTCAGATGGCCAGGCGACGAAGGCCTGGCGATTGCAGAGCCGGCTCTCGGCGCGCCGATCACCGTGACCAATCCGCTATCGAGCCAGCACTCGGTGCTGCGTCAGCATCTCGTCGGTAGTCTGCTCAGCGTGCTGGCTCTCAACGAACGCCAGGGTCGGGAGGATTTGGCCGTCTTCGAGATTGGTAAGGGCTACGGTCGAGTTGGGGATTCTCCCCGCGAGTGGACCAGGGTCGCCCTCTTGCTGACGGGCAACGCCCTGCCACCGGCGTGGAACAGGCCGGCCGCGCCGTACGATGTGGACGACGCCAAGGGTATCGTCGAGCTCCTTTGCAGCCGGCTTCATCTGCCGGCTCCCACCTACGTTCCCGACACCCGAGGTTTCCCGTTCCACCCAGGCCGGGCTCTCGTTGTCGAGGCCGGGTCCGGTGTTGAGATGGTCAGCGGGCGCGTTGCCGAGCTCCATCCAGACGCGCTGGAGGCGTGGGAATTGAGGGCCGGGCGCGTCGTGGTCGCCGAGCTGGCGATCGGTGGCCTGGACGCGGCCGAGCAGAGGTCGATTCGCGTCGAGCCCATCGGCCGCTTCCCAACGGTCGAGCGCGACATCGCCGTGATTGTCCGCGACGATCGGCCTGCGGCCGAGGTTGAAGCCGTTGTCCGGGACCATGCCGGCGCGTTGTTGACTGAGCTCCGCCTCTTCGACGTCTACCGGGGCGCCCCGCTTGCCGGCCACGAAAAGAGTCTGGCCTACCGGCTTGTCTTCGGAGCGAACGACCGGACCCTGACCGAAGCCGAAGCGGACGCGAGTGCGGCCGCGGTTCGCGCTGGTCTCGAGACCGATCTCGGGGCCCACATTCGGAGCTAGCGCCGGCACCGGTCCATCCCGGCCAGCTTTATGGGCCCGGGCGTACCTAATACTTTGATTCGGTCCCGCTCGCGCTGCTAACCTAGCTGCGGCCCAACCCGACACGAACGGTCGGCATCCAGCGCCCAGCCGGAGGTAAACCGGTGGACCTCGTCGGAATGATCAAGAGCACCTCGTTGGTCGACCTGGCCATCTTCATCGGCCTGTTCGCATTCGTCTTCCTCGGGGTGTTCCAAGGTGCCATCCGGAGGCTTCTCGGGATCGCCTCGATTCTGTTCGCCTTCCTGTTCGCCGCCAACCTCCGCGATCCCGTGGGTGATCTCCTGGCCCAGAACTGGACCCAATTCGACGTCGGCTACAACCGGCTCCTCGCCTTCACGATCATCTTCGTGGTGTTATCGGTAGCCGTGTCGGTCCTCATCCAGGGCTTCTACAAGCGGACGGAAATCACGGCCGACCATCCGATCGTCGATGACGTCGTGGGCGGTGCCCTGGGTCTGCTTCAGGGCCTCATCCTGCTGATGGCGGCGGTCATCATTCTCAACTCGTACGCATTGCCGCCGGCGAGATCCGGCGATGTAACGCTCCTGCGCCAGGCCCAGGATCTGATTGTCAACCACTCTCAAATCGCCAGCGGCATCAAGGACAGCGTGGTTCCGCCTTTCGTTCACATATTCTCCGTCCTTCTGCCGTCCGATCTGGTGTCCCTCTTCCCCTGAGCCGGTAGCACCGGTTACGCACTGAACCCATGAGCGACCCTCAGATCGCCGGCACCCGCCCATTTCCGCGTCGCCTTCTCGCGACCGACACTGAGGCGGCAGCCCGTAGCTTGATCGGGGCCCGCCTGGTGAGAGGCAGGAATCCGGCCGGACGAGTCGGCAGGATCGTCGAAGTTGAGGCCTATATCGGTGAAGAGGACCTGGCCTCGCACGCCAGGTTCGGCCGAACGACGCGCAACGCCGCCATGTTCGGGCCACCTGGAGTCGCCTACGTGTACCTTGTCTACGGCATGTACCACTGTCTGAACGTCGTCACCGAAGCCGAAAGGCAGGCCGCGGCGCTGCTGGTCCGCGCAGTGGAGCCCATTGGCGGCGGGGAGGAGATGCGGGCCGCGAGGGTCCGCTGGGCCGGGGACCGGGCAGTCCGCCACGGCAAAGCGGCCGAGGAGCGCGCCCGGAGTCAAATCGAAGCGCTGCCCGAGGACCGGCTCGCCTCCGGCCCCGGCCTCGTCTGCGCCGCATTCTCCATAGATAGAGCCGCAGACGGCATCGACCTGTGCGACCCGGAATCCGACCTGCGGTTGGAGCTTGCGGACGAGGACGATCCATTGCCGGTGGAGACGGGGCCTCGAGCGGGCATCGACTACGCGCCGGACCCATGGCGGAGCCGGCCGTGGCGGTTCTTCGTTCCTGGCAATGCGTCGATCTCGTCCGTTTCGCTGCGGTCCAGGCGACAGGTGGCGCTGTGACAGCCAGCGACCTGGAGCGGGCCGATGACCGCCGGGCCGCTTCGGAGCCGGCGTCTGAGGCCACCGGTCTCGATCGTCGCTCGGTGGCCCTGCTCGAATACCCGCTCGTGCGGGCGAGGCTTGCCTCCGCCGCCGGTTTCCCGCCCGGCCGACGATTGGCCGAGGCCCTCGAGTCCTCGGCCGACGCCGTGGTCGTGGCTCGTGGCCTTGCCGAGACGTCGCAGGCGCGCGGGTTCATCGCCGAGCACCCCGGCGCCGGCATCGGCGGCAGCAAGGACATTGGGCCGTGGATCGAACGTGCGGCGCGAGGCGGCAGGCTCGACCCTCCGCAGTTCCTCGACATCGCCGTCACGCTGGAGGCCGCGGCACGACTGGGCGATGCGCTGAGCGGCGAACGACGGCCGCTGCTCCGGGAGCTGGCCCGAGGGATCCACCCTTTGCCCAGCCTGCGCAGTGTCCTCGGCCGAAGCTTCGATCCGGCCGGCGAGCTTCTCGACACGGCCTCGCCGCGTTTGGGCGGCCTTCGCCGCTCCGTTCGCGTCGCGTACGAACGTCTGCGTGGCCGCCTCGACCAGTTCATCCACTCTGGTGAGCTGGCCGGTTCGCTACAGGAGCCGATCGTCACTCTGCGTGGCGGCCGTTACGTGATCCCGATCCGAGCAGACGCCCGGAGCCGGGTCAAGGGCATCGTCCACGACGCGTCCGGCAGCGGCCAGACCCTGTTCGTGGAGCCGCTTGTGGCCGTCGAGCTCGGCAACGCGTGGCGCGAGGCTCAGCTGGCGGAGCTGGCGGAAATCGAGCGAATCCTCGACGACCTTTCGAGCCTGGTGGCCGGACAGGCGGGTCCGCTACGCGAGACGCTCGACGCCCTGGCGCGGTTCGACTTCTGGTCCGCCAAGGCGCGCCTGGCCGAGGAGATGGACGCGATACCGGCGGAGATCGCCGACCGGCCGGAGATCGTCCTCCTGGGCGCTCGCCATCCGGGTCTATCCGGGCGCGTCGTGCCGGTCGACATCCGTCTTGGCGGCGAGTACACGGCTCTGCTGATCACTGGCCCGAACACCGGCGGCAAAACGGTGGCTTTACGGACGCTCGGGCTCCTGAGCCTCATGCACCAGGCCGGTCTGCACATTCCGGTCGACGCCGGGACCCGCCTGCCCATCCTCGACGACGTCTACGCCGACATAGGCGACGAGCAGTCGGTGGCCCAGTCGCTTTCGACTTTCAGCGGGCATATGAGATCGATCGTTCGCGTAGTACAGGCGGCGGGGCCGAACAAGCTGATCCTGCTCGACGAGCTCGGAGCCGGCACGGATCCGACCGAAGGATCTGCCCTAGCCCAGGCGTTGCTCGACTATTTCATCCGGTCCGGCGCCCTCATCGCCGCCACCACGCACTACGCCGAGCTCAAGCTTTACGCTCACACGACCGCCCAGGCCCGAAACGCGTCGGTCGAGTTCGACGTGGAGACGCTGCGGCCGACGTACAAGCTGACCATCGGCCTGCCGGGGCGAAGCCAGGCCTTTGCGATCGCAGAGCGCCTCGGCCTGCCGGGACCGATCGTGGCCGACGCTCGCTCCCGCCTGACCGAGGAGCAGCAGGCTTTCGAAGAGACTCTGGCGTCGATCAGGGCCACCCAGCTCGAGACGACGGAGGCCCTGGCCCAGGCTCGATCCGCCGATGAACGGGCAAGGGCGGCGCTCTCAGCGGCCGAGGACGAGCGGCGCCGGGCCCGACAGGAGCGCGAGGAATCCGTCAAGCGCGCCCGAGACGAGGCCGAGCGCCTCGTCACAGAGGTGCGGGCTGAAGTCCGGGGCATCCGCCGTAAGCTGGAGCGCGAGACGGTCACGCAGCGCAGCCTGGACGAGCACCTGGAACGGGCGAACGCCCAGCTCGAACGGCTGCCGGCGCTTCCGGCAGAGCAGGAGCCGGTCCGGACGCTCGGAACGGCCGAGGGCATCTCCTGGCGGATCGGCATGCGGGCCCGCACGCGGACGGGTGGGGCCGAAGGCCGAATCGCCGCGCTCGAGAAGGGCGGCCGGCGAGCGACACTGGAGGCCGGCGGTCTCCGCATCACCATTGCCGTCGAGGATCTTGAGCCGGCCGTCGGCGGCGACGTCACCGACACAGCCCGTTCGGCTGCTGCAGCCGGCTCGCGAATGGCGCCGGCCGCGCTGTCTTCCGGTGCGGTTTCGGCGTCGGCCTCGCGCCTTCAGCTCGAGCGGGCCAGGACGGTGGCTTCCTCGCTCGACCTTCGCGGCGCAAAGGTCCAGGAGGCTCTCGAAGTCCTGGACCGTTACCTGGACGACGTTTCCCTCGCCGGACTCGACCAGGCAACCGTCATCCACGGTCTCGGTACGGGCGCCTTGCGGGACGCCGTTCGGGATCACGCCGGCGTCCATCCCCTGGTCAAATCGTGGCGACCGGGCGGCCGAGGCGAGGGGGGCGATGGAGCCACGATCGTCAGCCTCTGATCGGGATGGACAAGACCACGCTGTGGGATGCGACAATCGCCCGGAGAGCGCCGTTGGTTCGCGGCGTGGCTCAGCGGAGGATTGATTGAGCTTGCCCACGAATCCGACGGTCCGCATCGACGCCTCCCGGGTGGTGCAAGTCGTCGATGCGACCGGCTGGGAGCCGTCCGCCTGGGACGACCTGGCGGTTCGGAGCCCGACGGGCGAGGCATTCCAATCCCACGCCTGGGGAGAGCTAAAGCGCAGCCTCGGTTGGACGCCGCTCCGGTACGTGCTCCTGCTCAAAGCGGCCCCGATCGCGGTGGTCTCGATCCAGGAGCGGGCTCTGCTGAGCCGCCGGGGCGGACCCCTGGGCCGATACCGCATCCACTACGCCCCTCGCGGCCCGGTGCTGCTCAGCACCGGGCCGGAGGCGGCCGGGGCGGCGCTCGAAGGACTTCGGCGCATCGCACGGGAACGCCATTCTGTCGCGTTCACCATCGACCCGGCATGGGAGGAGGGGAGCGGGCGGGCGGCGGCGCTGCGACGCGCTGGCTTTCGCCTTGCAGCCCGAGACGTCCAGGTCTCACGGACGGCCATGATCGTGCCTCTGCGGCCGTCTGAGGGGGCACAGCGCGATCTCCTGGGGCACACCACCTTGGCCGACATCAATCGGGCCATATCTCTCGGTGTGTCGACCGAGCGCGTCGATCTGACCGACGCAGCCTCGCGGGAACGGGCGCTCGCGGAGTTCTACGACATCCACGCCATGACGGGGAAGCGCGAGCGCTTCATCGTCCGTGACCGTGATTACGAGCTGGAGCAATGGCGGCGTCTCGGCGACGCGGGCGTGGCTAGCCTTTGGTTTGCCGGAGTGGGCGGTCGAGACACGGGCGCGCTCCTGCTGCACAGCGGGAGGCTGCTCGTGTACTTCGCTGCCGGATCCCGCGACGGCGCCGACATGCGGCGAACCCGGGCCAATCACCTGCTGCAGTGGGAAATCATCCGCTGGGCCGCGAAGTCCGGTTTCACCGGTTACGACATGGGCGGCGTGGACACTCAATCATCTCCCGGCGTCCCCCAGGATGAGACACATCCCCTCTGGAACCTGTACCTGTTCAAGCGTCGTTTCGGGGGGAAGCCCGTAGTGCGTATGAGAGCTCATGAGTATTCGCCGAACGTGGTGGTGGGCGCAGCCTGGCGGCTGGCCAGGCGGTTCCGATGAGCGACGACCGACCCGCGACCGACGAATCACCGACGTCCGGAGAGGGGCTCGCGTCCGACGAATCGCCTCGCGCCCGGAACTGGCAGCCACGCCACCTCATCCCGGCCCGGCTGGGCGGCACTCGCGGCGTCCCGGGACCAGACAGGCCGCCGGCTGGGCGGCCCCCGCCAAGGAACCCCGATGGTATCGTGGCCTCGCCCGTAGCCGTAGCCGGGGACGTGGTTCTGTCCGGTGAGGCGGCCACGTCCGATCTTTCGGCCACGTCGGCGGCCCGGCTCGGTGGCCGGGCCATCGCACTCGCAGGCGTGGTCGTCGTCGCCGGAGTCTTGGTGTCGAGAGTGCTCGGCTGGGCCCGAACGTCTCTGTTCCTCGCGCAGTTCGGCCCGGGCGCCAATCTCGATGCCTTCTACGCCGCGTTCCGGATCCCGGACACTCTCTTCCAGCTGGTGGCAGCGGGTGCGGTCGGTTCGGCCCTTGTCCCGGTCGCCTCTGAGTTGCTGGCCAGGGGTGAAGCGGAGCGGGCGCGCCGGCTTATTGCCACTATCGCCAACCTCATGATCCTGGCGCTCATCCCGCTCGCTGTTGTCGTATGGATCGCGGCTCCGTCGATTGTCGCCCTGATCGCCCCAACCCCAGACGCGGCCAAGCTCGAAGCGGAGATCGGGCTGACCAGAGTGATGCTCTTGTCGCCGATCCTGCTTGCCGTCGGAGCGGTGATGAGCGCCGGTCTCAACTCGATCGGCATCTTCGGTGTCCCCGCCATGGCTCCCAACGTGTACAACGTCGCGATCATCGTGTGCGCGCTGGCCCTGGTGCCGTTCCTGGGCATCTACGCTCTGGCCACCGGCGTCGTGGTCGGCGCGGCTGGCCTTGTGATCACTCAGACGGTGGCCGTGCGTCGGGCCGGCCTCTATAGACCGGAGATCCACATCCACGATCCGGCCGTGCGCGAGACGCTGAAGCTCATGGCGCCTCGTGCGCTGGGTCTCGGTGTCACGCAGCTGGTCTTCCTGGTAAACACGTTCTTCGCCGCCGGCCTGGGGAATGGTCCGATCACGATCTACAACGGCGCCTTCACGGCCCTGCAGATTCCGGTCGGCCTGATCGGCGTCCCGTTGGGGATCGTCCTCCTCCCGCCGTTGTCACGGGCGATCGCTCGCGGCGACGACGAGCGATTCCGACGCCTGGTAGATCAGGCGCTTCGCCTCCTGCTGTTCGTGGTCGTGCCCCTGATGGGCTTCATGATCGTGCTGGCGACCCCGACAATCGCCTTCCTGTATCAGCATGGCGAGTTCACTGCCGCCGACACGGCGTCCATGACGCCCGTGTACGAGGTGTTCCTGCTGGGCCTCGTGGCCCACGTCCTGATCGCGCTCATGGCCCCCATCTTCTATGCGGGGAAGGACACTCGGACACCTGTCACCGCCGCGCTTGTCGCCGTGGCGGTGGACGTGGTGGCGGCGGTGGTGTTGTTTCCGTTCATGCAGCTGGAGGGCCTCGCTCTCGCCATCGGCCTGGGGGGATGGGCGGAGGTGATCCTGCTGGTGGCCCTGATGGAGAAACGGATCGGGTTCGACCTGCGGCCGGTGGCTCGCCACGCGGTCGCCTTTGCCGCTGGAGGGTGCGTAGCCTCAGCCGCGGCACTGCTCGCGCAACGATTCGCCGAGCGGTTCATTGCCGGCCCGCAGGCGTTCGTCGGGCAGGTCTCGGAGCTGGCGCTGGCCGGCCTTGTCGGAGCGGCCGTATACGTGGCCTGGGCTCTTGTCTTCCGTCTGCCGGAGCTACCGGCCGCGTTCGACCTCGCTCGGACCCTGCTGGGGCGAGGGGGTTCCGCTCAGGCGAGTCGGGCTCAGGACATGTAGCAGCCGGCTCTCGTCGTCAGTTGTGGCCGAACCGGCGTGAAGAGCGGCTCTTGTTTGCCCCTCGGAACCGCCGATAGAGCGACAGCATCAGCGGCAACGGCAACAACGGCAGGGCCGCCGGCGACGGCGTATCCGAGGGCGTTGGCGGAGCCACCGGTGGGGGCGTCGGATAGAAAATGGGGACCGGCGTGGGAGTGGCCTCTGGCGAAGGCGTCTCGCTCGGAGATGGTGGTGGCGTCCCCGTATTCGAGGTGCAGTAGGTAGTCGGCGGGAAGGGCGCTCCCCACGTCAGCCCGAACGGCGTCCAGAATCCAATCTCGTAGAAGTACATCGTGGCCGCGTTGTTGGGCCCACCTCGCTTTCCGACCCCCGTTTCCGCCCTGGCTATCCAGATCTGGTCGTACTTCTGCCAGGTCGGGTTGTTCGAATCCACCTGGCTCAAGTCCAGGTAGCCGTTGGTCACCTTGATACCTGGGCAATCGTAGGTCCAGAGGGTGTTGGTGACGCTGTCCACGTCCACCGGCACTTTGGTATTGTCGACCTGAGTCGGAACCGTTCCGTTGACGAAGACTTCCCGAACCGTCTGGGTTGTGTACGGGCCGGGGAGCATGCCGCTGTTGGCATCGACCGTCGCCCAGGTGACGCCGTCCGGCTGCTTGAAGTCGGTTACCGTGGTGCCGGCCGTGGCGTCCTGCATGAAGGCGTGCCAGATCGGTGCGGCCAGCTCGAGCGACATGACGCTGTGGCCCGGAGCGTTGTCGCTGTTGCCGGCCCAGACGCCCGCGACAATCGCCGGTGCATTCGGATCGGTGGGGGGTGCCACATAACCCAGGGCGAAGAGGTCCTGGGTCTGGTCGCTGGTGCCGGTCTTGAGTGTGGCCGGTCGGCGCGTGCTGCCCGACATGATCTTGTACTGGCTCCACCAGTTGTTCTGGGCCGGATCGGTGTTGCCGGCCAGGATGTTCGTCATGACGTAGGTCGCTGCCGGCGTCGACGGGTGGGTGACCGTAGGCACCTGGAGCGGCACGACGGGGTTTCCCTTGGAGTCGGTGACCGACAGGATCATGTTGCGCTGGACCAGCGTGCCGCCATCGGCGATGGCGCCGTAGGCCGACGTCAGATCAGCCGGATGAACCTCGACCGTGCCGATGCCGATCGATACGCCCGGATTCGATCCCGCCGGGAACTGCAGTCCGAAGTCCTCGGCACGCTGAACGACATGTGAGACGCCGTTGATCGCTGCGGCCTTGACGGCCGGGATGTTCAGGGAGTACTGGAGCGCCTCGCGCAGACGAACCGGCCCACGCTCGTCGCCGTCGGCGTCATGAGGCGTATACCCGCCGCCGAAGTCCGTGGCCACGTCCATGAACAGGCTGGCCGCGGTCATCGAGCCGTCCTGGATCCCGATGAGGTAGTTGATGGGCTTGAACGAGGAACCCGGTTGCCGGCCGTTGCCCGAGGACAGCACGTCGTACTCGGGGTCGAAGTAATCCTGGCCGGCCTTGGCCGGATCCTTGACCGGCTGCTCATAGAAACCGGCGCTGCCGGCGTATGCCAAAACCTGGCCAGTCCGGTAGTCCTCGGCCATCAGCGCGCCGTTATGTATGTTTCCGTTTCGGAGCCCAACGCTGCTCGTGGAACTGGGGCCGATGATCCGCGTGTAGTCGTACGAGTCCGTCTTCGGCGTGATGCCAAGGGCCGCGAGATAGGCGATGTCGTCGGCGAGGGTGGGCTGGTTTGGTCCGAAGATGTAGGCCTTGAGCCACTTCTCGGCCGACGCCTGCATCTTTGCGTCGAGCGTGGTGATGACCTTGTAGCCGCCGGTGTCGACGGCCTGGCAATCGGCCGGGTCCGTGCCCTGTCCGCACAGCAGGTTCGCCAGCTGCTGGCGAACCAGCAGGTCGAACTGGGGGGCGATCATCTGGGTCTGGGCCACGGGATGAAGGATCACCGGCTCCGATTCGGCGGCGACCAATGCGGCGTCGCTGTACTTGCCTCTCAGGAGGCCCTCCTGGTTGTCGAGCCGCATGTCCTCGAGGATCCCGTTGCGGCGCTGGACGATCGGCGAGGAGTCGGGTACGACGAGGCTGCCGTCAGCCTGCGGGACCGCATTGGCGACCAGGTCGTATGCGGAGGGCGCCTGCAGAATGCCGGCCAGGATCGCGGCCTGGGCGATCGTCAGCTTGCTGAGGTCCGTGACGCCGAAGTACCCCTCGGCCGCGGCGGCGATGCCGTAACTCTGGTTACCGTAGAAGTTGAGGTTCAGGTAATCGGTGATGATCACCTGCTTGCCGGCTACGCCGGGAAACTCCTGGGTCAACCTGACCGACTGGATGATCTCCTTGATCTTGCGGTCGGCGAGGCTGGTCGTCGGTGGCAAAAGTTCCTGTCTGACAAGCTGCTGCGTGATCGTGGATGCGCCCCGTGCGTTGCCGGAGATTGCGTCGCGAAGAGCCGACAGGATCGCCGCCGGGTCGAAGCCGGCGTTGGACCAGAAAGTCTTGTCCTCGGTGCTGGTCGTGGTGTCGAGAACGACGTTGGGAATCTGAGAGAACGTGAGAACCTGGCGATTCTCAGAGCCGAATGCCGCAAGTTGGACGGTGCCCGTTCGATCGTAGAGAACCGTCTGCTGGTTGAAGTTCAGACTCTGGAGCAGCTGCTTGGGATCCTGCAGGTCTTTGCTGTAGGCCGAGTAAACTTCGACGCTACCCACGAACGCCACGAGACTCAGCGCGAAGAATGTCCCCAGAAGGAACAGCGGGAGGATGATGGCGAGGCTGCTCCTGGCCCCACTGCCGGGGCGCCGGGTGCCATTGTGATTGCGGCGATGGCGTTCGCGTCGGGCAAGACTGGTCTGCATGGCGGCTCGCAAGATAGCATAGGCAAACAGGCGGAAACCTCCACCCCATCCCGCCGGGGCCTCGGACGGGCAGGCGCCTCGCGGCGTGACGACAAGGAGCAGATTAGGTCAATGACGCTGCCAGGGGATACCGATGCGGTCGACCGCTCGAATGCCGCAGCCGGGCTGCCCGGGCTGCTCGACGAGCTGCGCTGGCGGGGCATGCTGCACCAGGCCAGCCGAGGAATGGCCGAGCGCCTCGCCAAGGGCCCGCCGATCAAAGGTTACAACGGCTTCGACCCGACCGGCCCATCGCTGCATATCGGTCACCTCGTGCCGATCTTCGGGCTGATCCGTCTCCAGCGGGCCGGTGGCACCCCGATTGTCGTGGTCGGCGGTGGGACGGCCATGATCGGGGACCCGTCCGGGCGGTCGGCCGAGCGGCTGCTCCTGAGTCGTCCAACCGTCGAGGAGAATATCGTCGGGATCCAGGGCCAGCTGACCAGGTTCCTCGACTTCGAGGGGCCCAACGGAGCAGAAGTCGTCGACAACTACGAGTGGCTCAGTTCGTACTCCCTGCTGCGCTTCCTTCGCGACATCGGCAAACACCTCACGGTGCCGTACATGCTGGCCAAGGACTCGGTTCAGATCCGCCTCGACGCCGGCCTGAGCTTCACCGAGTTCAGCTACATGCTGCTGCAAGCGGCCGACTTCCTTCATCTGTACCGAGCCGGTGGCGTGGAGCTGCAGATGGGCGGAGCGGATCAGTGGGGGAACATGACGGCCGGGCTGGAGCTGATCCGGAAGGAGTTCGGTGCCGGGGATGGGCAGGAGCTCGCCTTTGCGCTGAGCTATCCGCTGCTGACCAACGAGAGCGGGGCCAAGTTCGGCAAGACGGCCGCGGGCACGAGCGTCTGGCTCGATCCGGCAAGGACGAGCCCTTTCCACTTCTACCAGTACTGGTTGGATGCCGACGACCGAGACGTCGGCAAGTACTTGCGGACCTTCACGCTCTTCGACCGAGCCAGGATCGCGGACCTGGAGGCACGGCAGGCGGAGCACCCGGAGACTCGGGTTGCCCAGAAGGCGATCGGCTACGATCTGACCGCCCGAGTCCATGGCGATGAGGCCGCGAAGAACGCCGTACGGGTGAGTGAGGCCGCATTCTCGAAGGAGCCGATCCGGGACCCTGACCTGGTGGAGAGTCTCTTCGCTGAGCTCGACAACTTCGAGTTCTCGGCTGGTGACCTATCCGAGGGGGCACTTAGGGTCGCTCTGGCAAGTGGCCTGTACACGTCCAACGGCGAGGCGCGCCGGGCCATCGCGCAGGGCGGGCTGGCGATCAACGACGAGCGTGTGAGAGCGCCCCAAGACACAGTTCCATCGCTGATCGGGGGACGCTACCTGGTGGTCCGTGGCGGGAAGAAAAGCCTCCGTATCGGCCGTCTGAAGAGCTAGATGTGATTCACGAATAGGTTGTTGACAGACGAGAGCCTCCTGAGGCTCGGTGTGGGTATCCAGCTCACATCGAACGGGAGGCTCTCGTGGCACATCGTAGGGCGAAGCTGACGGCACTCGGACGGCGACTATTGGTCGATCG
>DASWZK010000149.1:0-17214 GCA_036404515.1 Candidatus Limnocylindrales bacterium | reverse complement strand
GCAACCATCGGGGACGACCTGTCGGTCAAGACACTGAGTCAGACCGGCGAGGTCCCGATCTACTCGGCGGCGTTGTCTCCTGTGTGGCTATCCGCGCTCGGTCCAACCGGAGTCGTGATCCTCAGCGCAGATGGCCTCGACCTTTGGCTGGGTGTGCCGGCGGCGTCCTGAGCTACAGGTACGTCGTCTGAGGTCGCGGGCTCTCACTACGTGGTCATAGCGTTGCAACTCCGCCGACGCCGGCGAGCCCTTCCGGCGAGTGAGGCAGCAGCACCTTGTGGCGGCGGGCCTGGCGCCCCGATCGGGCTTGGGGGCGCACAAAGCAACGGATTCTGGCGGACTGGCGTTCTGCGCGGAGGCCCCGTAACTCTGAAGATGGCGGCGCTGGAGGTCGCTTCGGCCGAAGATTGAACTCTGGCGGCCGAGGCAGCGTCAGATCGGCATCATGTGCACAACATGGAGGGAGGAGGCCGCGTGGCGAGACCCACAGTGGGAACGGAGGCGCCAGAGGATGCGCGAGCGATCGCCTTCAGACATCTGAGCGCCGCGCGAGATGTAGCCGCCCGGATCGAGGTAGGCCAGCTGTGAGCGACGACCGACTCGATCGAGAGCCAGACGAGCTGCTCCGAGCCGCAGCCGACGTGGAGCCGCCCGGCAGTCTGATCGACGGAGTGGCGCCCATCCCGACGCGCCGACTCGTACGCAGCCGGCTCGCGCGCAGACTATCCGGGCTCGCGGCGGTGGTTGGGACGACAATCGTCGTGCTGGCGGTCGTGGCCTTGATCGCGCTGCGCCTGCCTTTCAACAGCGCCCCATCCTCCACTGTCACAGCAGGCATCGCCGGCCCGGTGGCGGCGACGGAGGTCAAGGTTCTCACTGCCGCCGAACTCGGAGCGGCAATAGCGGCCCAGCGCGCTGGCGCCCTCGCCCCGCAGGACGTGGTGGCCGACGTGGCCATCGACCCCAGCCGCCAGACCACCCCTCTTTCGCGCGAGTGCGTCCCTCCTGGCCAGTGCCTGGTCATCGGAACGCTGGCAGGGTTCGGCGACCTGGATGGGACGGTCACGGTCCGGCAAGAGGATCAGGTCCCGCCCCAAGCGACCGATCCGGCAGATCTGCAGGCTCCTGTGGCCCTCCGGCTGTCCGGCCAAGGTCCGATCGAGTATCTGGGTCATGTGCGGTTCACTTCCGGCGGCTCGCCCACGTGGTCGGTTACCGAGACGCTGGTGGCGACTGCGTCGGCTCCCGACGGACAGGTGGTGGGAGTGGATGGCTGGCTTGAGGGCGCGACTGGCTTCACCTGCGGACCTGCCCCAGAACCCGGACCGGCCATTCCGGCGCCCTTCGACTGTGCCGTGCGCGACTACCTCACGGCCGAGCCTTGGACGTTAGTTTCGGGATCGGGCAACTCGGAGGGAGTCGGATCCTGGGAGATGAGCCCCCCATCGGACGGGGTCGCCGTCCAGCGAGGCGCCTACGACGAGTACGCGCCGAATCCCTCCATCAGCAACATGAACGAGGAGTCGCGGCGCGCCATCTACCTGCTTCGGATGGTCGTCGATGACGCGGTCAACTGCAGCGGCTGCCGGGGCTGGCTGGTAGTGGGTCGCCTGGACGCCGCGCCGATGAAGTCCGCTTCGCCGGCCGGCCAGGTCGTCCGATCGGCGGCAGAGCTGGCGTTGCTGCTCGGGACGGACCGGGCCAGCTGGATCGGAAAGGCCGTACTGGTCGACGGCAAGGTTCTGCCTGGGACGATCCAGAACTGCCCGCAGACTGGCGACTGCAACATCGGCACGCTGAAGGGCACGAACGAAACGGTGGTCGCCTCCGCCTACACGCTATCGATGCTGACTGGGGACTCCGGCTTCGAGACCGAAGGCGTGCTCGCCGTGGCCGTGCGTCAGGACGGCCTCGATTACCTCGGCTACATGGGCTACAACACCGACAATTCTTTCGCCTTCCAACCGAGCCAGCTCGCCAGCCCGGATGAGTTGAACCATGTCCCGCTTCTGACGGTTGTCGTGAACGGCTGGCTCGTCGACTCCGGCTCGGCCATCAGGTGTCCACTCGCCCTTCCACAGCCGCCCGCAGACACGCCGTTCTTCAACTGCCCTTGGGCCTGGGTCGCGGCAAGTGACGTTCAGCCGGTCACGGTGACTGCGAGCGGGCTGGCGGTCACGCCGCCCGTAGGAGCCGTCCAGGTCCAACCAAACGCCTACGCGGAGTTCGCACCCGACCCAGCGACGCCGGCAGATGGCATCGGCCACGTGCCTCGAGCGGGAACCTATCTCCTGCGGCTGGTCCAGGATCCGCGGCCCGGCGCCAACCCGCAGACCGGCTGGCAGATGGTCGCCCGGCTCGATCCTTGAGGCGTCAAGGAGGCGAACTGCCCCGGTCGAGTCGGGATCACGGTGGAGGCTCAAACGAATCAAGCCACAGGGTCGGGGGCTTGGCCTCCAGCTCGCATGACGATCCGGGATGCGGCATCGGAGGCGCCGCTCCCCCGCTCTGACCCCAGACACCTCGGGCGAGGATTGGATCGTTCGGCGGACCAACAGGGTGGGTCCGGTCCGGGAACTGCAAAATGGCGCTTTTGAAACAGATCGAGTCGCCGCGTCGTTATTCTCCCCGTGGAAGGGACGCTAGCAGGGAGTCTGGTCTTGAGGGTGGCCGAAACCGCGCGAGCGAGACCGCTGGACTCCCAGGTCGCGTTCGAGGAGATGTACGTCGCCGCGTGGCCTCGGCTGTGTCGCTACGCGTGGGTGCTCGTGAGGCACCATGAGGACGCCGAGGACGTGGCTGCGGAAACCGTCCGGCGCGCGTACGGCGCGTGGCAGGCCGGCCGCGGACCCGTCGGAGACCCGATTCCCTGGCTGTTCCTGATAGCTCGCCGGATCGTGATCGACCGCAACAAACGCCCGGTCCTGCGCTGGCTCTCGCTGTCAAGGGCCGACGACCCGCCCATCTACCCCGACTCTTTCGGTCGCCTCGAGGCCGCCGCCTGGTTCGACCAGCTTCGCGAATGCCTGTCGCCGCGCCAGCATGAGGCGATCGTGCTGCGGTTCCTCTTCGATCTCGGTGACGACCAGATCGGCCGGATCATGGGACTTTCACCGGCCGGAGTCCGCACCAACGTTTCTCGGGGGGTGGCTGCCCTACGCAAGCGACCGGAGGTGCTCGACCGATGAGCGTAGACAACTTCGAGCGAGCCTTCCGGGGAAGAATTAGGGCGCGCGCCGCCGAACTCGATCGAACGGTGCGCCCAGCACCTCCGCTTCAAACCTTGCTGGCCTCCCAGCGACCCGGCGGGCGACCGGAGGGGCGGACGAGACTTCGACTGGCCCTCACGGTGGCAGGCGTGGCGGTTCTGGCCATGGTCGCCGTCTCGGGGTCGCTCTGGCTCGGGCAGCGCCCGGGCAGCGGCCCGCTATCGTCAGTCACGCCCTCATCCTCGCCGTCACTCGCGACGCCGTCCCCATCGCTCGCCACCGCTTCTCCCTCGCTCGCCACCGCTTCTCCGTCGCCATCCACGTCGTACCCGGCGTGGTCACCGCAATCCACAGCGTCGGAAGCCAACGTGGGCGACCTCCGTCCCGAAGCCTACGAGTCGTAACGGGACCGAATATGCCCTCGTCGGCAACCAGAGGGCGCTGGATCGTCGCGATCGGCGCCATCGTCCTGGTTGGTTCCTCGCTGCTGCAGTGGTGGCAGGTCGGCGGCGGCCCGGGCGAGCTGTCTGTTCGGAGCGACATAGGCATCTCCGACGGCCGGGTCTTCCTCATGTTTCTGGCCGCGATCGCCTGCCTTCTGCTTGTGACTCTCCCGTTCGCATCGAAGAAGCCGGTCTCGATCGATCACCCCGTCACCTACCTAGGGCTGTTCGGCGTGGCCGTCCTTGGCTACGCGCTGCGTGTGGCGGACCTGGCCCAGCAGCGGCTCGTGCCGTGGCCGCCGATGCTAGGCGTCGGCTTCTGGCTGGCTGCCGTCGGCCTGGCGCTGCTGGGCCGCGGCGTCTTCGAGGTCTTCAAGGAGCGCAGGCGCCGTGCGGAGGACTCCGAAGCCAAACAAGAAGCCAAGGATGAAGTCACCGCTAAAGTCACGACGGGTGAGCCCGATTGGGCCGAGGCCGAGGCCGAGGACCCCTCGACGCGGCCTCTCTACGTTCCTCTGTGGGTCATGCGGTTGTGGCACCGCCTGGGGCGCCCGGCGCGGCTCCCCGACCGATCGGCCGCGCTCGACTCCGAGCCGCGTGGCCGCATCGACAAGCTGGACGTCTGGATAGTCGTGGCGCTGGTCATCGCTGTGCTCTCGATGCGTGTGTGGCGCCTGGACGAGCCGCCGCAGATGTACTTCGACGAGGTCTACCACGCCCGCAGCGCAACCGAGTTCCTCCAGGACTGGCGCTACAACATCCCCCACGGCATCTACGAGTGGACTCACCCGATGCTGGCCAAGTACGCCATCGCGGGTGGGATCACCCTCTTCTCCGACGACAAGGTCACTGCCACGGCCGACCTCAACGTCGCCGTCAAGGCGGTCCTCGTCCAGCCGCAGACCCTGACCTCGCCGATCGCCGACCCCAACAACCCCGACGCGAGCTCCGGCGGACGGTACGGCGACCGCCTCTTCCTGGCCACGGGCTCGGATGTCCGCGTCTACGACCTGCAGACGCGGGCCTGGGTACAGACGTACGCCATCCCAGGCGCGGATGCCTTCTCGGCGGTCGGGCCGACCGGCCCGGTCTACGTGGGATCTACCAACGGACACATCTACGTCATCGACACCAACTCGCTCGACGACGTCCAGAACGGTCTCGCCGCGTCCGTCAAGCCGCCCGTCGAGCTGGCCGCCGACACGGGCATCGCGATCACGCACATCTACTCGGGCACGCCGCCCTTCATCCTGGCAGCCGATGCGGCCGGAGACGTCGTCTCCGTCGACCTCAGCAAGAACAGCTCGGTCGTGGCCCGCGCCAACGTCCCCGGGGCGGCCGACTTCGCCGACCTCGGCACCGGCCCGCCGGTCCTGGTCGAGACGCCGAGCTCGTCCTCGACGCCGTCGATCTCGGCCGAGGCTCAGGCGCTGGCCTCGGCCCTCGGTCTCGACGCGGCCGCAGTCCAGGCCGCCCTGGAGACGCCCGCCACGGCGGGCCTGTCGCAGACCCTCAATCTGGGCCCCCTCAGCACGGATCAGGTGACCGCCGTGCAGAACCTGATCGCCGCCGGGGCGCTGCTCGACGTCACGCTCGAGCAGTCGAACCCGCAGGTCATGGTCGCCTACAAGGATGGGATCGGGCTTCTGGACGCCCGCCGGCTGGTCCTCACGCCGGAAATCCAGACGGATAGCCCGGCGACCTCGATCGCCGTCAACCGGAATACCGACGGCACAGTCAACTACAGCCAGGATTCCTACGTCGCAGCCGGCGATTCGATCGTGCTGATCACAATGGACAACACCGGCTCCGCCGGGTCGGTGACGAAGGACCCGAGCCAGCCGCTGGCGACGATGCCCGGACCCGTCACCCAGGTGGTCTTCGACAGCGCGACCCGGGTTGCCCAGGCCCTGGGCCTCACGCCCGATGGCAAGAACTGGACCGTTTACGCTATCGAGACAAACGGCAACGCCGTCTTCTCGGACGCCCAGCTGCCCTTCCGGCCGGCCGCGATCGGACTCGACTCTACGCCCCAGCTGCCGGACACGGACCGCGAGCAGATGCTGGCGCTCGCGCCCGACGGCTCGATGGCCTCCGTCGACGTCGGCGGGTTCGCCTTCTCGTGGCGCATCGTCGGCGTCCTGTTCGGTGCGCTCATGGCCGCCTGCCTGTACCTGCTGACCAGGCTTCTGTTCCGCCGTCGCTCGATCGGCTTGCTGGTCGCCCTCTTCTCGCTGACCGACGGGATGCTCTTCGTCCAATCGCGCATCGCCATGAACGACACCTACGTCGGCGGCTTCCTGTTACTCGCGTATCTGATCTTCGCGGTCCTCTGGCTCAACGTCTGGAAGCACCGGGCTGCCTTCTGGCTGCTGATGCCCATCATGGGGGTGGTGCTGGGCCTGGCGCTGGCCTCGAAGTGGGTGGGGCTCTACGCCATGGCCAGCATCGGCATCCTGATCCTCATCCGATCGGCGCTGGGCCGCCTGATCACGATTCTCGGGCTGGCGGTCGGGACGGGCATCTTCGGTTGGATGGCGATCGCCGAGATGACCACCCAACCTGGCACCGGCAACCCGCCGGTTGTGGTGTTGCTCATCGGCCTGGCGGTAGCCGTGGTCATCGGCGGGTTCATCTGCGCCTACCAGACGCGGACCACGCCCGACAAGGTGTTGATCACCGTCGTGTCCGCAGTCGTCGCCGCGGGCCTCCTGCTGGCCGGGCTGCTGCAGTCGCCCATGACCATCCAGAACGGCGCCCCGAACTACACGTTCTTCGTGATCATGCTGACGATCACGGCGCTCGCGGCTGCCGCGAACGCCTACCACCCGATCGCCTGGACGCGCGAGGAGATGTGGTTCGCCATCGGCGCGCCGCTGGTGCTCGGCGTCCTGGCCCTGGCCAGCGGACTGGTCCTTGGCAGCGGGCTCGTCCTCGAGGTCGGAGCCGCCGGGCTGGCGTTGGGCGCCGTCGCGGCCGGCGGGTTCGTATATGGCGGCCGGCTCGGATTCGGGCCCCTCGCCCCGCCGCCCGGCCCGACCGACCTCTCGACCTACGCCGGCCCGCCTTCGCCCGCCCCGACCGGTTGGCTGCGGCTCGGCACCGGCTTCGGCATTCCGGCCGCCTGGATGGCCGCCTGCGTGCTGATCCTGCCGATCGTGGTCTACGTGATGCTCTACGTACCGTGGTCCATGCCGTGGCAGCTCCAGACCACCGCGTCAACCACGAGCTATCGAGGCGGCCTGCCGGTCATGTACTGTCCCGACCCGGACACTGACCCCAGCTCGCCCACCTATGGCAACTGCATCCACGGCGATGGCTGGCCTAACGGGCACACGGGCAAGCCGCTCATCCAGCTGACCATCGACATGTACAACTACCACAACGACCTGCGGCAGCCGCATGCGGCGTCGTCACCTTGGTGGGCCTGGCCGATGGACCTAAAGCCGGTCTGGTTCGAGAGCATCAGCTACGGTCCGGACCTGGGGTCGTGGATCCACGACGGCGGCAACCCGGCGCTGTGGTGGCTGGCGATAACAGGCATGGGCTTCGTCTGCTGGCAGGCCTTCAAGCGGCGGAGCCTGGGCCTGGCACTGGTCGTCATCGCCTTCTTCTGGCAATGGTTGTCGTGGTCGCGCATCGACCGGGCCTCGTTCCAGTACCACTTCTACACCGCGCTGCCGTTCTTCCTGTTAGCCCTGGCCTACTTCCTGGCGGAGCTGTGGCACGGGCCGTCACGCCGGACGTGGCTGCTCGCCCGCGTCGGCGCCGTGTCCGCGCTGCTGCTGCCGGCTGCGCTGTGGCTGCTCAAGGACCCGCTCTGCACCCTGGCGCGGGTAAACACAGGCGACTACTTCGGCAACTCGATCTGCGGCAACGGGACCGGCGACGTCAACATCGCGATCCGGATGTTCCTGATCGGCGTCGTGCTCGTGGTGGCGCTCGTCGTCCTGGCGCTGGTGCTGTGGCGGCTCGAGCGGCGCCAGAGCGCCGGCCTGGAAGACCGGTACTGGATCGTCCAGCTGCTCGTTCCGGTGGGCATCGCCGGGTTGCTGCTGGTCTGGCTGGGCCGGAACGCATCGAACGCCTCGCTGTTCCACGTCGCCCTGCCGCCGGACCTGATGGCGATCGTCATGCTGTCGCTCGGCATCTTCCTGGCGATCGTATGCGTCCTCGCCCGCAACCCGCGGCGATTCGTTCTGGGCGCGTGCATCGTCGCCGTGTCGACCTTCATGGCTCTGTATCCGGACCTCTCCGCCCTGCCGCTGCCGAATGCGATCCTGGGCATCTACGACGCGATCCTGCCGACCTGGTTCTACGGCTTCCAGTTCTCGGTCAACCTGCAGGAGTCGAACTCGGTCGGCCTGATCTCCCCCTCGGCGATCGCGCTCTCGGTATTCGTCCTGCTCGTGGCCGCGTTCGTCGCCTGGGCCGCGTGGGAGCGGCGCATCGTCGTGGGTTTCGGTCGAGCGCGGCAGCTCCAGGCCACGACTGAGACTGCTGCCGCGACCGATCCGGCCGCGGTCGAGCCAGCGGCGCCGCATTTGGCCTCGCCGGAGGTGGCCGACGAAGCCTCTCTCAAGACGTCCAAGAAGGACGAGCCGACCTCCTGAGATCCGGCATGACGTCGGCCTAAACTTGGCCCGGCTGAGGCGCTGGAGGCGCGGCGGGAGTGGCAGGCAGCCGACAGTCTTGTGGGATCATGGCAACGTCACGATCGTGTGATGGTGTCGAGTCAGTGCCGTCAACCTCGCACGAAGAACCGGGCAGGTTCGGTCGGGGTCCAACTCCTCTCCCCCGGACCTCTCCCATCACTTTCTGCGTGGGCGGCGATCCAGCTTGAGCGGCGCCCGGCCCGACTGCCAGGCGTCTCTGGACGGTTGAGGATGAGCGGCGACCGGCGCTGGGACCCTACGCGGCGGTGGGTACCGGCCCCTCGCGCACCCGGACCACATTGCCGGCAGGGTCCTTGAACCGGGCACCGCGAGCCGGACCGACCTGGGCGATGAAGGTTGACGGTCTTTGGCGTCTCGTACTCCTCGAAAGTGACGCCCCGCGAGGTCAGATCACGGACCACGGCCTCGATGTCATCGACCTCGAAGTGCGCGACCGTTGGACCACTGGCAGGGGGCTGTCCACGTCGGACCGTCAGTTGTGACCCCTTGCCGGCGCCGAACCGACAGCCAAACGGGGTCTCCTCGAGGAGCGCCAGGCCAAGCTGTTCCGCGTAGAACCTTTGGCCCGGTCGACGTCTGTCACGACCAGAGTCGTGACAGCCAACGAATTGGCAAGCATCGTTGTCACCTCATCATGAGCACACGAAAGGGCGCCGCGAGAGCCTCGCGGCATCGCGGCGTCAGACTCTTCTGGGGTCCGGCTACTTCTTGACGTAGATCGTCATCGGCGGGATCATCCCGTACCGCTCCATCGCCGCCGCCATCTCGGGCGAAGCCGCGGTCTGGGCTGCTTGGAAGGCCTCCATGTCGGGGACGTCCCAAGTGCTGGCGACTTGGTTGCTGCCATCCATCGCGACGTAACTGGTCCCGTCCGACGCGACGGCGGACAACTGGGCGATCATCTCCGGCTTGAACTTCAGCCAGGCCTCGACATCCTTGACGGCCGCAGTAACCACGATCTTCGGCATGCCATCTCCTTCAGGCGGCGTGCCTCGAAGCCTGATGGCGGGGACGCCGACCCAGTACGAGGGCGCGAGTATGCGCGAGCGCCAACTTCCTTGCCCCGCACAAGGGCAGCCGGACCACAGGATGAACCGACGGACCCGTCAGGCTGAGGCCTGCCGCCCCGATTTCGGCTCCACCGCGCGACGCACCTTCACCCGTAAAGTGTCGGGCTGACTCCTCTCGGTACACCGAAAGGATGCCTTCCTCCGATCAGCGATTCCCCACTAGATCGTGGCGAGCCCGAGCCCCACCCGGAAGGAGGTCTTTTAGATCAGGGGAGCCACTTCCGCATCATGGATCGGGAAGGCGGTCTCCGCGACCTTCGGACGGAGGCCAGCGTCACCCTCGCGACCAGACGACCCTCACGACACCCGCAATGATGGCGACGACGCCGATCACGGCCACGGGCAGTCTGCCGCCAGCGAGGCCGATCGCGATGAGAACTAGCCCGATCAGGATGTAGAGCCAGGCCGGAAGCCGCAGCATGGATCGTTCCCTTCTCTCACTCGGAGGGATCGCTCCTCTCCCGTCGGTCGCCTTGACGGCGGCGTCGGCCGCTGGCCGCGGGGCTGCCCGACGGTTTCTGAGCCTAACATAGCGCCGCCCATGCCCTAGGCACCGAGCGCCAGAGCGCGGTTGCTAACGACCTCGACGGTTGGCTTGTTATCTCGGCCCCAAGTCCACCTGGCCGCCCAGCAGCCCGATCGCGGTCCCACGCCGTCGGGTTCGGCAGTCGCCAGAGCCCCGCCACGACGCCGCGATAGGGACTGCTCTCTGAGGCAGGTCGAGACAGACGCGTGAACCGGGCCTGAACTTGCGCGGGCGATCGTCGCTCCAGCGTCAGCTTAACGCCGGTGAGATCACCATCGAGACGTTCAGTCGGGCGTGGCGCGTACTGGAGCGCCCCACGTCGAGCGCACCCGACAAGCCGGACGAGCTACGTCTGGGACGCGCCCACAAGCAGCTGTCGGACTTCGCCACCCTCTGGCGGAACCCGGCGGTTCCCGATCGGCTTCGCGAAGAAGCCATCCGGGAGATGTTCGAGCGTTTCGACGTCGACGGACCCGAGATCGTCGCCGTTCATCCCCAGCCGAACGAGAACGCGTGGCTGCTCGGGCTCGTATCCGCGCGAGAAGGAAGGTTGCAGATGCAACAAGTGATGGGACTGGTCAGGGCGAGAGGAGTCAGGCCGACACTATACGAGTGAAGGTTCGGAGCGACTCGCCGGTTGAGGACTGGCGTGCGACGGGCTGACACCGGCCTCGACCCGCGGACCGCACGGACATCAGTGCACCGAATGCCGCTCATACAGCCTCATAGCCCAGACGTGCGAAGCCGCTGCGATGACCGCGCACCACGCCACGGCCAGGATCCCGTCGTTGCCGAAGGATGTGCCGGTAAGCAGGCCGCGCAGCGTCTCGATTATGGGCGTGAACGGCTGGTACTCGGCGAAGAGGCGTAGCGGTCCCGGCATCGAATCCGTGGGCACGACGGCGCTACCAAGGAACGGCAGGAGGATCAGTGGCATCGGTATGTTGCTGGCGGTCTCGACACTGTCGGTCACCATGCCGAGCGCCACACACAGCCAGATCAGCGCGAACGAGGCTATCGCCAGCAGGCCGATCACGCCGAGCCACTCCATGGGACCGGCGCTCGGCCGGAAGCCGATGAGCACCGCCACGGCGAGAACGATGGCGATGGCCAGCACGGCCTGGACCATGCTGCCAAGCACGTGGCCCGTCAGCACGGAAGCGCGGGAGATGGACATGGTCCGGAAGCGCGCCACGATGCCGCCCGTCATGTCCATGGCGACGGAGATCGCCGTTCCCTGGACGACGGCCGCGATAGTCATCACCAGGATTCCGGGAACCACGTACTCGAGGTAGGCGGACCGGCCACCGCCAGCGCCGGATGCGCCGACTGCGCCGGATGGGCCCAGGCCCGAGCCCATGGTCCCCCCGAGGACGAAGACGAACAGCAGAAGGAAGACGATGGGCATCCCGACCACGATGAAGGTCAAGGACGGGTAGCGCAGCATGTGGCGCAGCTGCCGGCGCAGCATTGTGGCCGAGTCGCTCACGGTGTATGCAATGGCGTTCATCGGGCAATCGCCTCCTGTGTCTCGGGCTGCGGTTCCGGCCGCGCTTCGGGTTGCCCGGTGAGGGCAAGGAACACGTCGTCAAGGTCCGGCGTGTGCACCGTCAGCCCGTCCACCTCGATGCCGGCCTGATCCATGCGGTCGAGCACGAGTCTCAGCGACTTGACGTCGCCGCCGCCGGGGAGTTGAAGGGTGAGAGCATCGTCGTCTCGCGAAGTCGGCGCCAGGATTTGAGCTGCCCGCGCGAAGACCGTGGGGTCAGCGAACTGGAGGCTGATGTGGCCGCCCGGCACGAGCCGCTTCAGCTCCGCCGCCGTGCCCTGGGCCACCAGCTTGCCGTGGTCGAGGACGGCGATCCGGTCTGCCAGTTCGTCGGCCTCTTCGAGGTACTGGGTCGTGAGAAAGATCGTGACCCCGCTCGCGACCAGGCTGCGGACGATCTGCCACATCGTCCGGCGGCTGCGCGGGTCAAGGCCGGCTGTCGGCTCGTCGAGAAAGATGATCCGCGGATCGCCGACGAGGGTCATGGCCAGGTCGAGGCGCCGCTGCATTCCGCCCGAATACAAGGCGACGGGCTTGCGAGCGGCATCGGCCAGGTCGAATTGATCGAGCAGCTCGGCGGCGCGCCTGCGGCCTTCGCGCTTGCCCATGTGCCGCAGATCCGCCATCAGGATCAGGTTCTCTTCGCCGGTGAGGAACCTGTCCACGGCCGAGAACTGGCCCGTGACGCCGATGGCAGCGCGGACTGCGTCCGGCTCGCGGCTCAAGTCGTGCCCGCCAACCTGGACCTGGCCATCGTCGGCGGGAATGAGTGTCGAGAGGATCTGGACCGTGGTCGTCTTCCCGGCCCCGTTGGGGCCGAGCAGCGAGAAGACGGTGCCCTGAGCGACGTCAAAGTCGATGCCGTCCAGCACGACCTGCTGACCGTAGGACTTGCGCAACCCGGTTACTTGGATCGCAGCGGCGGAGTGGTTGGTCGTCATGTGTCGCTTCCTCCTCTGGCAGGTTCCAGGGCACGGCAGAGCCGGAGGCAGCCCGTGCAGGGCTGCCCGATGTTGTTGGGGGTCTATCGATCGACCGGCAGTGGGTCAGCCGGGAGCGGGGAGGGTCGGCCGGCGCGGACGCGTCAGTGCGCCGCCCCGAACTTCAGATGCTGTGATCGGGCCCGGCGCGCGACCTAGATGTCGAGGTCTTCGACCGAGGGCGTCTCGGACGATCTGGCAACGATCTCGTAGAGCTGGGGCGGGATCTTGTCGCGCATCTGCTCGAGCGAATCGAATACCTCGAGCGTCGACTCACCCGAACTGAACGTGTAAGTGAGATTGCCCAGGCCGATCCAGCCGCGCCAGCCGGCGGGGTTTCCCTTCTCGTCACGGCTCGCCCACTCCGGGGACTTCTCGGTGTGAAGCGCGAACTTGCCGGTTCGAGTCGCGTAGACGCGGTAGACCTGGCTCCACGACGAGTTGGCCCACTGGCCCACGCGGACGCCCATAAAGCGCTGCTGCCGGCCGCCGGGTCCCACGCGAACGGTGATCTCCTTGAAGCGCTCGCGGCGCCCTTCCTCGACAGCCACGTAGCGCCGCAGCGCCTTAGTGATGGCCGACGAGAGGTTCCCTCCCGCGAGTTCCTGAGCGCGCTGATAGAGAGGGAGATCGCCATCGGACACGTAGATCGTCTTGTTGGGCACCTGAGCATCCTAGCTCCCACCGTTCGGAGTCGCCATCACGGGCACAGTATACAGATACGTATAGTAGACGCAAGTGCCGCCGTGAATCCTGGAACGGGGGCCAGCGCGAGTTCGATGATCGCCCCACCACCAGCCGGTCCCTCATCCGCGACCGGGGCACCAAGTTCGTCGGACCATTCGACAAGCTGTTTCGCTCGCACGGGGGCCAAGGTGATGCAGCGGCCCGCCACAACAGCGTCTGTGACAACTGTGACGGCGGCCGTCACCGACTGGGCGATAGGCCGAATCGCGACGTTCAGGTCGGTCGGTTCAGGATCGATTTCGGGCGGCAGCTGCAAATGCGTCCCCGATGCCAGGGGGAAGAGGGGGCCCCGAGCGCGGGGCCCGGAGGGGAAAGGGCGTCGTCATTAGAACGTTTGTACTGGTCGGGGCGAGAGGATTTGAGCCCGCGATTCCCACGTGCCGAATCGTGGTGCCGAGTTGGGTCGCGGTGGCTCTGCGGACGGGTGCCTAGAGACGAGTGGCTGATGGGCTGACGCAATGCGTGATTTGGAGCCGCTCAGGCGATTAGCTCGAGCTTGTTCGAGCCGGGGATCAGTCTCGACGAAGACCAGGAACTTATGTGCTGCCGCGCCCGACCGAGCCGGTCGCACTCAAGCGCGATCGCTGCCGCCAGTTTGTCGATGCGCGCCCCCGGGCCTGCGGCGCCATCCACGGCCGTGGCGAACAGAGAAGCGAGGCATACGACCGCTGCCAAGCCGATGACACAACTACTGCGAGGTCCGGCCTTGCCTCACCGATGGTGACGTGCGGGGGCAGCTGGTGTCGGTAGCCCCGCCATGCGGCGTCAGGTCGAGCGCCTTCCGGAGAGGGCATCTAGGAATCGCACGCGCGTCCCCATCCGCAGTGCCGAGTTCGCGTACGTGCGGCCGGCGACCCAGGTGAGGCCGACGATGGCAGCGACGGTCAGCACCATCGCCACGAAAACCTGCCAGAGGGGAGCGACGCCGTATGCGATCCGTAGCGTCATCAGGATTGGTGAGCACGGCGGTACCATCGAGAGAACCACGATTAACGGGTTCGTGGGATCGCCGAGGGCGACGAACATGAGCAGGTACGAGAAGACGAGCCCGACCGTGACCGGAGCCGTCGCGTATGCGACCTCCTCCGGGCGCGACACGAGCACGGCGACCGCGGCGAGGGCCATGGCGTACATCAGGTAGCCGAGCACGAACCAGGCAAGGTAGGCCACGACGTAGCCGAGGCCGAGGGCCGGGATGGACGTGCCCCTGGTCAGCTCGACCGTGATCAGCGCCGCAGAGCCGACGATCGCGAGTTGCAGCATGGCCACGAACCCGATCCCGAGCACCTTGCCCGCCAGCAGTTCGCTCGGCCGGACGGATGCGAGCAGGATCTCCATCATCCGCGTCGCTTTCTCCTCGACCACGCCCTGGGCCACGAACTGGCCGTAGGCGCCGAGGGTGATGTAGAGGACGATGCACACGCCGAGCGCGGCGAGCACGTTCGTCGTGGACTCGGACGGGGAGGAGGGCTCCGGCAGCTTAACGTGCTCGAGCGGGACGCCGTTCATCACCGAGGTAACGGCGGACGGCGGGAGCCCCGCCGCGCTCAGACGGGCGGTCTGCGTCGCGGCGTCGAGGGCGATCACCGCCATCGCGGGAACGGCATCCGTCACCGCTGCCGCAGGCGCCGTCGCCGAGCCGGTGACGAGCATGTCGAGCTTGCCCGCCGTCAGCTGCGCCCGGCCGGCGGCCTCGTCGCTGATATCGCTGACGCTGACGTCGACGCCGACGAGGGCGGCCGTCGACTCGAACGATTGCTCGAGTGCCTGCGATCCGCCACTGAAGCCGACGCGCACGGCCGGGGCCGGCGCCGGAGCGGCCGGTCCGTTGAGGAGCGACGCCGCGACGATGCCGATCCCGACGAGGACGACCATCACGAAGGTGAAGGCTGCGAACGTGCGCGAGCGGAGGCGGACCAGGATCTCCCGCCGGGCGACCAGGACGACCGCGGGAAGCGGACGAGGCGAGTTGCCAGCCGGCGAGGCTGCGGTCATTGCTGGTTCTCTTCGATGTAGCTGCGGAAGAGTTCGCCGAGGCTTTGCTCGGCGAGCCGGAACTCGCGGACCGGGCCGGTGCGGAGGGCGGCCTGGAGAACAGCTTGGTCGTTGCCACCTGGGGCAAGCTCGACGAGAAGGCGGGAGCCATCCGCCTGCACGACCGTCGCGCCGGGCACGTTCCGCAGCCAGTCTTCGCCGGCGGCCGGGGCGTCTACCCACAGCCGATCAGGCCCGCCGCGCCGGAGGTCCTCCACCGAACCGATCGCGACCAGGTGACCGTGGTCGATGATGCCGACTCGGTCGCAGATCCGCTCGACCAGTTCCAGCTCATGGCTGGAGAAGATGACCGCGACGCCCGCCTTGGCGCGCTCGCGAAGCACCTCGGTCAATACGTCGACCGCGACAGGATCGAGGCCCGCGAACGGCTCGTCGAGGACGAGCACCTCGGGTGAGAAGACGAGTGCCGCGGCGAGCTGTATCCGCTGCTGATTGCCCAGGCTCAGCGTCTGGAGCTCAGCGTTGCGCCGTTCGGCCAGGTCGAACCGTTCCAGCCATTGGAGCGCGGCTGCCGCCGCGTCTCGTCCGGCCATGCCGTGGAGTTCGCCCAAGTACGTGAGCTGCTCCGCGATGCGCATCTTCGGGTAGAGGCCGCGCTCCTCGGGCATGTAGCCGATCCTGCGCCGGGTCTTGAAGTCGAGCGGCCGCCCCGACCAGCGAACCTCGCCGCGGTCCGCCGCGAGGACCCCCAGGACGATCCGCATCGTCGTCGTCTTGCCCGCACCGTTGCGGCCGACGAAGCCGAACAGCTCCCCGGCTCGGACATCGAAGCTCAGCTCCTCAACGGCGACGGTGTCACCGTAGCGCTTCGAGATCCCGTCGATCTCAAGCTGCCGCTGATTGGTTCCGGTCACGTCCGATCACGCCGCCTCTGCCTGGCTGGTACGGCTGCCGGGCCGATCGCCGTCCATCGCGTCACTGTCGCTTGCCCGCTCGCGGTCATCGACTCCACGCGCTCGGAGGTCATGACCTTGGGTTCAGACCCGCTTACGCGTCACGTCGGAGGCTGGCTTTGGGCGATCTGGTAGATGCGGTAGCCGAAAACGAAGTCCGCTGCCGCCCCCGCTAAGAACCATAGTGCCCACCAACTGCCGTAAGGGAGCGCAAACATGGCGACGCCGAGGAGGACGAGGCCCCAGACAATGCGAAAGCCCCACAGGAGACGGCGGTGGCGGACCTCATACGGCCTGACGAAGAGTTTCGTGAACATCTGCCACAGCCTCATGAGAATCGCGTTTCTGACCAGATCGATGGCCTCGTCCAGTGAGGGTCGCCGCTGGCCCTCCGCGGCGCCAGCGATGAGCACCGAGAGCATCTCCTGCTCGTGCTCGCGGCGGAATGCTTTCGGGTAGAACGCCAGCAGGCGTTGGTAGCGCCGCTCCAGCTGCGTTGAATCGCTCACGTCGTCGCCAACCCGCCACTCATCTCCAGTCGGGACATCGCGACATGCGCATTGGAGCTCAAACGGTCCGCCTCCTCAGCCAGCCGCTCCGCGCCTGTGGGCGTAAGCCGGTAGTACCGACGCAGCCGGCTCTCCACGATCTCCTCGCGGTCGACTTCGATCAGTCTGTCCGTGCGAAGCCGCTCCAGGGCCGCATACAAGGTCCCGGCGCGCAGTCGGACACGCCCGTTGGAGATCTGCTCGACATCGGTGATGATCCCATAGCCGTGCTGGCTGCCCGCTGCGAGCGCGGTGAGGATCAGGAACGTCGCCTCCTGCATACTGCGCCTGCCCATGCCAGCAGTATATATCGTTCAACTGTCTATTTCCAGCGGTCGGCGGACTGGAGCTGCCGTTGGTCGACAAACGGCGGGAGGTTGGCGGAAGGGAGCAATCGGCTCTTACGGCCGCCCATGCATCTGTGCGCTGCCGGCCGGCCTCGCGCCTGCTCGTTCACCGAAGTAGCAGCCGCACTCCCGTGACCGCTTCAGGCGTGAACCGGCAGCGCCGTCGGCCTC
>DASWZK010000148.1:0-9094 GCA_036404515.1 Candidatus Limnocylindrales bacterium | reverse complement strand
TCGGGGCCCGCACAATCGCTTGCAGAGTCGCTCGATCGGCATCGCTGACAGTCAGAGGAGGAGCAGGACGGAATGGCATGGTGAGAATCGTAGCTGCCATCGCACTAAGACGCTAGCTACTTGCGCAACGAGACACTAGTGCGCCAGGTCACGAGAAAGGGGGTTCGAAAGACTGACAGTCCAGTTGTCTAGTCCGAATTGCCGTCTAGTCAGAGTTACAAGCAAAGGTAGGAGAGAGTAATGAACCTTCGCAAGATCGCGGCCCTGGTCGGCGGCGCCGCCCTGGCCATCAGCCTGGTGGGCGCCGGCGTCGGCGCAACGTTCAACTCGTCCGCCACGACCTACCAGCAGATCACGGTCGAATCAATGGTGCTCCACTCCAGTCCGCAGTATTGCACACCGGGTGTCGTCACAACCTCGAGTGGCTCTATAAGCTGCACGGTCGAGCTGTGGGCGACCGGCGGCATCGTGCCGACTTCGTTCTCTATGACGCCCACTATCGACCCTAGCTCGACTGGTCTACACGAACCGGGCAGTTGGGTGATCACTGACAATGCCACTCCGCAGTCCACTGCCCTCAATGTTCTAGGCACGTTCGCGTACGGTAGCTTCACCAACGGTGGCACCATTACGTACACGATTACGTGGACGAATCTGACCAACCCCTCAATGGGCGACATGTTCTACGTCGACTTCAACTTCACCGGCTACAACTAATCTTCGTAGGACACCCCTCCGGGCGCGGCTTCTTTCGGGGCCGCGCTCGGACAAGGGCCCTCGCAGTATCAACCTCGGCACTGGGGCGACTGGCCAGGCAGAGTAACCTCAAGTACCTGGTACAGCCGCCCCGGGCCGGGTGTCTAATGGTTCCGATGGTTCTCGGGAGTCGATCTTGGGTCCCAAGTTAGGGGCACCCGTGCGAAAGCTCGTAACGTCTCTCGTTCTGCTCGGCCTCTCGGTTGTTCTCATGGGCGCCGGAGTCGCCGCATCGGTTCCCGCCAATGGGGCGGGGCCTCAGATCCTCACCGATAGCGGGCTGACCCTGCAGCTCACTCCCGCGATGCCCGGTATGACCATCATCGATAGCACGACGCTTGAGTGCCCGGTCACCTTTATCACGACCCCATCGGGCCTGAACTTGAACGCCTGCGCGTTCACGATCTCCAGCACCGGCACCATCCAGCCGGGCTCCCTCGTGGTGACCATGACCGCGAGCGCCATCACGACAGCCCAGGTTGCCGCCCACAAGTTCGCCATCGAGCCGAACCCGGGCCCGCTGGCCTACCTAGAGACCACGTCGCAGACGCTCTACACGGTCACCGGAGCGCAGCTTCCGGTGACCGTCGATCCCGGCGTGGCCTGGGGTGCGGACGCCGGCACCGCGCTCGACAACAGCGACATGGGCTCCTCGATAGTCGTCACCTACACCGTGGTCGCCGAGTCCTTGCAGGGCGCGACGGCCTCTCCGACCGTGGCCCCGACGGCCACCCCGGTCCCGACGGCCACCGCGTTCGAGTCGATCGGTGGCGCGACCGGCGCTCCGGTCCAGACGGTCACGCCGCCTCCGACCGGCTCCGCGAGCGACTCCTCGAACAACAACTCGGTCCCGCTCTTCGCGCTGCTGATCTGCTTCCTATTGGCCGGGCTCGGCCTGCTGGCCGTCCAGTCCCAGCGCCGGAGCGTTCGCCGCTAGAGCCAGGCCGCTCGCCGCCCGCAGTCGCGATCTTCCGCCACTTCGAGCAAGCTCCCGAGCGCCGCAACGGGTGGGACGCTACCCTCCGCCTCGGCGTCGTCGGTCATCGTGGCCGCCATCGCTTCCGGGCCGTAGGACTGACCAACTGACCAGCTGACCCCGGCGGCGGGATCCAGTGCGTCGTGCTCCGCTGGTTCGCCGACGATCCCGGCCCGGTCCGGCCGGTCGAGCGGCTGCGTCGGGGGCCTACCGACGCCAGCTACCGCCGCCCCGCGTGGACCGCTATGTCGACGTGTTCCTGCTCCGAGTCTGGGCGATCCTTTTCGGCCACCACTTGGACACTGAAAGGCGGAAGGTATGGGTTGCGAAACTTGCGAACCCCTTCCTCGAGCCCCTTCACGGTCCTGGCGGCTTCCACCACCGCCGCGACGTGCGAGACGATCTGGTCTCGAATTGGCGGCATTATGTCATCGCCGACTGAAAGCCTGACGGTCTTATAGCCCTCCCACGGCCACGGCCACTCGCGGGTCGGGGTTCCCATTGCGGCACCTCTTCATTATCGAACGCACGCGAGTCTACGACCCGCCCGCTGTCCTACGTGGGACTGTCTCAGCCCACGAGCGCCGGCCCGACAAGGCCCACCGTGAGGCCGAACGAGAGGCGGAACCGTTGCCCGGAAGGCAGCCAGGATCGTGAAGACTGAGCAGCCGGCACAGCCGCGAGCCGATCGCGAGGCACAGGTGGCGGCCTGGCGAGCCGAAGGGCGCTGCATCAACTGCGGCGGCGTGATCCAGCCGCAGGGAGACCGCGGGGCCTACGGTCGGTGGGTAGTTCCTAACAGTGGCGCGCGCCGCGCTGGTCGCCGACGAGGCTCACCTCGATGGGCGGCGAGCCGGTCTGCGCTACCGCGACCCCATCAGGAACTGAACCGCCGCCAGCACGAGCAGAGCGAGCCCGACTATCGCTACCGCCATCCCGGCGCCTGCGAAGCCGACGACCATGAAGATGGCGCCGCCCAGGGCGATGATCGCGGGTGAGGATCTCCTCCCCGGCAGGCTGAACATAGCTGCGACATCCTTCTTGTCAGGAGCAAGCGACCGGCGCCCACAAGTCTACGCGAAGCCTCTGGCTCAAGTTCCGCTTTCGACCGCTGATCGAAGTCAGCGCGACCGGCTGACGGGGGCCGTTCAAGCGGTGCGCCCGCGACGGCCGCTCACGTCGGCGTCAGTGGTCGCCCACGATCCCGGCCCTGTCCGGCCAGTCGAGCGGCCGCGGCGGGGCCCTGCTGGTATTGGGTGCAACCTGACGGCGGCGCGTGCCGTGGTGCTCGTCGGGGCTATTAACTCGGGTGCGACAATCCGTGTTGAACACGGGGGGCTTGGACACGCGGCCCACACACTGGCCGCCGGGACCGCGCCGAGCCACTGGCGAGACCGACCCGCTATCCAGCCTGTGGAGGTTCCCCATGCGCTTCATTCAAGAGACCGGGTTCAGCGTGCGCGTTGGCCGCCAGGAAGCCTTCCAGCGGTGGCTCGCGGCGAACGAGGAGAGGATCGCTCGCGCCTACCCCGAGGGCACGGAGTATCTGGGCACGTACACCGCGGTGTTCACCTCGGAGAAGGCTGCGGGGGAATACCGCTTCCTCGAACGCCTCAGCAGTTACGCCGACATCGACAAGCTGGCCGCGATGGGGAAGGACGAGACCACCGAGTACGCGAAGATTTCGCGGGAGATCATCCAGTTCATGGACCCCGATCCGCACGCCAACTGGAGTCTCGTGCTCCTCAAGGGCGTCACCGACGCCACGGTCATGGATATCGAGCCCGTGGTCTGACAGGCGGCTACTCCCCGGATAACTCGAATCGAATCGCCACCGACGATCCCGGCGTAGCGGGCCAGTCGAGCGGCTGCGTCGAGGTCTTCGGCTCAGCCCGCCTTCCGTGGGAAACCCGGATGGTCGGATCATTGACCCCACGCACCGAGCGCGTAGAGTGGGCCCGCGTCCGGACGGCAGATAAGGAAGGTTCCCCGATGCGGCGGCTCCCCATAAAGCTCGTGACGATCCTCGTCGCGGTTGTCGTAGTTGGCGGCCTGGCCTTGGTGGGATCATCCAGGGGATCGACTGCGGCCACACGGGCTCCGGACACGGCCGCACCGGCACCGGACACGGCCGTGCAGTCCTGGCAGGCGTTCCAGGCTCACCTGGCCTCTTCCCTGCCCGGACTCGAGACCGACATCAATGCCGTTGCGAGCGCAGGCACAGCTGGTGACATCACCGCTACGACCTCCGCAGCCGATGCAGTCAGGGCGGACGCCATAAGTGAAGTCGCCTGGCTTCAAGCCAACCCGGCCGCGCTCTGCTACCAGGCCGTCTACGACGACTACCTATCCGCCAATCAGACCCTCGAAACTGCAATGACGGACGCGATCGGCGGAAACTACACGACGGCCGACGCACTCATCCAGCAGTTCAATGCCTCGCTTTCAAATCTAACGGCCGACACCGCAAACACTGCCTGCGAGTAAGGCTCGGACATCACTCGCCGGTAGCCGCGTACGCCTACGGGCAGGCCGAGCGAGTCGAGAAGAAGGCTGTCTGACCACCGGATTTACAGGAGTCGCGCATGCGCCAACGTCGCATACTTCTGGCCACGAGCGCATGATGCGCTGAGGCGTTTCTCGGGCAGGTGGATCCAAGTTCATGGCGAGCCAATGGTTACGTTGTCCGGCAACCGACCCTGAGGGATATCGCTGCTTCGGGTTCCTGTCGCACGCAGGAGGCCACCAGTGGCGACGTTGTGCATGGACCGACCCTGAGGGATATCCCTGCTTCCTGCCTCCGTCGCATCCGGGAGACCACGAGCTAGCCTGGTTCGCGAGGCCAACCACCCCCGGCGCGACGAGGACAGTACGCTATCGAGGCGACTACGAATGGGCGGCGGCCCAAGCCCAGGAGGAAGCGGAAGAACTCGCTTTCCACCATTGGTTCCCCGTCTCGCAGACCTACGTCCCCGGATCCTGGGGCACAGGGGCGTGGGTATTGGCCTTCCTCACCGTCATCGTCCTCGTTGGGATCATCGTCCTCGTCTACATGCTTGCGGCGAAGCCGGCGGGGGAACTCGTGGTCGTCTACGAATACCGGCCACCGACTCCGACCCCAGCGAAAATGGCGGCCCCGGCCCAGGTCGCACCCGTCGTCGCCATCGGCCCGAATGACGACACGAAGACGTGCCCCCAGTGCGCCGAGCAGGTGAAGGCCGCCGCGCTGGTCTGTCGCTTCTGCCGCTACGAGTTCGGCTCTACGCCGCCGTCGGGCCAGCCCGGCGTCTGACGCAACGACCGAAGTCAGTTGGTTTGATGAGCGCAGGGCGCGACGGCAACTACGGCTGCCGCCCGGCCATCAACACGGGGCGTGAGTGCGTCGGGGCTATTAACACGGGTGGGAGAATGCGCACGGAGCACGGGGGCTCAGACACGCGGCCCAAACACTGGCCGCCGGGACCGCGCCGAGCCACTGGCGAAACCGACCCGCGCCGATGCGTCCCAGGGGGCGATCGTGAAGAGCGCGACCGCGTTGCTCGCCGCCGGGCTCCCGGGGCCCGAGGCCGCCGAGCCTGAGCTAGCCGAGCCCGAGCCGGTCGCTCCGGTCGAGAAGCGAGTCAAGCGAACCGGCCCCCGTCGCACTCGTCGGATTGCGGCGCTCGTTCTTGGTCTGGCCGCGGCGCTCGTACTCGTCGGCGCGACCGGCTACACCGCGTACGTCGCCGCCGTCGGGTCCGAGGGGCTCATCCACCCGACCGGCAACCCGGACTGCCGGACCCCGCTCGTCCGGTACGGCTGGACTTACGAGGCGATCAATTACGACATCGCCGACGACGCGGCCCTGCAGCGCGCCAACCCAAACATGGAGAACTGCTCGAGCCAGGGCGCGACTGCCGGCAGCGACGTCGTCACGGCCGACGGCGTCCACATCGGCGGCTGGTACATCCCGGCGGCCAACGGCACCGGCTCCACCGGCGCGACCGTCGTGCTCGTCCACGGATTTGCCGCCAACAAGAGCGAGGTGCTCAAGTACGCCGTGCCGTTCCACGCCACGTACAACGTCGTCGCGATCGACCTCCGAGGCGGCGGCCGAAGCTCGAAGAGCGACGTGACGTTCGGGCCGCGCGAGAAGCTCGATCTCGAGGCGGCCATCGACTGGCTCGAGCGCACGAAGCATCCGGCCCACATCGCGGTGATGGGCAACTCGATGGGCGGTGCCACCGCGGTGCTCGCGGCCGCGAGCGACCAGCGGATCGAGGCGCTCATCCTCGACTCGACCCATGCCCGCGTCGAGGACATTCTCGGTCGGCGCCTGGAGGTCGACGAGCGCCAGCCATCCCTGCCGGGCACGCCGGCCATCCTGCTTGGGACCTGGCTTCGCACCGGGCTCAACCTGATGGACGCCAATCCGGTCAACTTCATCCCGGCGCTGGGTCACCGACCGCTCCTGCTGATCCACGGCACGGCCGACGTGCACGACCTGCCCGTGCGCAGCGCTTCTGCCAACTACGCGGCGGCCCAGGCCGCCGGCGTTCCGGTCGAGATGCACATGTGCGAGGGCGGGACTCACGGACACCTCATCGATACCTGCCCCGCCGATTGGGGCCGCTGGAGCGTCGACTTCCTCGACCGCGCCCTCGGGCTCGTGACGTGAACGCCGGAGTGGCGCGAGCCGCGCAACGGGTGGCCTCGGTGACACCGCGCAATGGGACGCGACTCTGATCAGAGACCTCGGCGCCCTATGCTCGCCGTCCTCACACCGGGTCGGCGTCCCTGCCCTCAGGCTGTCCAGACGCCCTTCCCCAAAAGGAGCTGGTATGCCAAAGGTAGTCATCACCCACAAGGTCCCCGACGTCGAGCACTGGCTGAAGTTCAAGGCAGAGCGCGTGACCCTCCTGCCGTTCGCCACGAACGTGACGGACCATGTCGCGCTCGATGGGAGCAAAAGCGTCGCCGTGACCCTGGACGTGAAGGACCTGGCGGCCCTCCAATCAGCCCTGACCTCGCCGTCGCCCGAGCTGGCGGCCGGTATGGAGCGGCACGGCGTCCTCCCCCCGCTCGCGGTCTACGTCGAGAAGTAGTCCGACCGCCGCAGACCGGGTCACGACCAACGGAGGCACGAAGTTGGACAGGAACCTCGTCGACCAGGTACTGGACGCCGCGGCCAGGGTGGTCGCGGGCGGGGCCATCTCGGCAAACGGGCACGGCAACGTCAGCCTGCGGGTTCCCGGTGCGGAGGAGATGTACTTCACGTCGGCCCCGTCGCTCCGGGGGCTAGGGCCGGACGGGGTTCGACACGGCGGGAACGAAGACCGCCTGAAGTCCGGGAATGCGGGCGGGCGGCGGCCCGTGGCCCGACAAGATTGCCGCTACATGAACCGATCCCGCATCAGGCGGATTTCCACCTCGTCCGCTATCGAGGTGGCGAGCCGCATCGCGAACCGATCGGCCAGGCGGGCAAGCATCCGACTTCGGAGCCGAACGGGCGAAGCTTCGGGCGGCACGCCGGCCATCGCGGCAGCGGCCTCGATCGCATCGTCCAGGTCGCCGGTGGCATCCGCAAGCCCCAGCGCCACAGCCTCGCTGCCCAGCCAGACCTCGCCTGTCGCCAGCTCGAGCACGCGAGCGCGCTCCAGGCCGCGACCCGCGACAACTCGATCCACGAACCGCTCGTAGAACGCGTCCACGAGCTGCTGTTCGCGGCTCCCCTCTTCGTCGGTTTCGTCTCGCCAGGGCGAGCCCATGCCCTTGAGGCGCCCGGCGCGGTGCTCCTCGACACGCACCCCGAGGCGGTCGAGCAGCTTCGGGAGGCGCGGGCCCGCCGAGATGACGCCGATCGAGCCGACTATCGACGACGGGGCGACGACGATCCGACGTGCGGCCATGGCGGCGAGGTAGGAGCCCGACGCGCCGGTTCCGCGGACGTGTGCCACCAGCGGCTTCTTCTCGGCCAGTCGCTTCAGGGCGAGGTACAGGTAGTCCGAGGCTGCGGCGGAGCCGCCCGGGGAATCGATGTCGAGCACGACCGCCGGTACGCTCTTGCGGCGACCCAGCTGCTTGACGATCTCGACCCAGTCGGCCGACCGCGCTCCGCCGCCGATCGTCCCATACAGGCGGATGATCGCGACCCTGCCGGGCCGGAGCCGGGACCGCTTGCGGACAAGCGAACGGATGACGTCCGGGAAAGTGAATGGCGAGGGCGATTGCAAGTCTTTCATGCTCGCTATCTTGCCACTGCGGCCGTCGGCGGGTGTCGTCCTTGGCCCCACGGAGCCAGGAGTCGCGCCGGGCGCCCCGCTATCTCGGAGCATCGTTCACCCAAATGCCCGCACGATGTTGGATTACGTACGGGGTAGCGCCTTGGCGATCTCGACTCGAAGGCCGGGCAGGTGGTTTTCAATGACGTCGGCGATGCCAGTGCGTCTGGCGTCAGGCGCTTGGCAACCTCGCCGATCTCCTCGACGCGCTTGGTGATGGCGTCGACCGCCATGTCGTCAGCCGCCCAGCTGGCACCGGATCGCGGCGGGTTATCGGCACCGGTCAGCTAGTCACACGCGACGTCCGACGAGGGCGGATTCTTGATCCAACGCTCACGCTGGAGCGCATTCACTGTGTGGCGCCACCGCCCTGACCCGGCTAGCGACCATCAACTGGGGAACAGGACTCAGGGCTTTACGTACCGGGAATCGACGGCTGCGACAAGGACGTGGGAGTGCCGAACGGGGGGAGGAACCACGAATGGATGGACGGCTCCGGCGGCTCGGTATCGCCGCAGTAGTGGCGCTCGCGGTTGGAGCCTCCGGCTGCTCCCTGCTGTCAAAGGACGACTCCGCAAGGCTCCACCAGGAGGCGCAGGCCGACCTGACGAGATGGGCCGACGCGATCACAGCCGCCGGCGGTCAAACCGCCTTCGTTCCCGTGGGCGAGCTGACCGCCCAGGTCGGCGATTGGGAGCTGGCGGTTGGCGACAACAACAAGCCCGCCCTGATGGCCGGCCTGGTCGAAGCCGCCGTCAGCCTGCCGGCTGAGACACCGCCGAACGGGGAGCTTCGATGGCCGGACGGCAGCAGCGCGACGGTTCGCCTGATCTCTGCGCAGCAAGCCCTGGCGGAGCTGAAAGCCGAGGGGTCTGGGTCCTGTTCCGATTGCGTGCCGTTGCAGGTCACCGGGGCGAAGCTGACGGACGGGCAAGTCCAAACGAGCCGCGGCCCCGCGGAGGCACCCGTCTGGGAGTTCACGTTGCAGGGCACGGCGGTCATGGTGACCCAAGTTGCGATCGCCGACCGCGTCACCGTTGTCCCTCCGCCCTGGGACCCCAACGATCCGCCCGTTGGTATCTCGATCGACTCAGCGACCGCA
>DASWZK010000147.1:0-3920 GCA_036404515.1 Candidatus Limnocylindrales bacterium | reverse complement strand
AGCGGGCCCGGTTGCGGGGCGACGGCGAACTTATGGGCCGAAACCTCGGCTGGGCTGATGCCGCCGGCGGTCATGGCTCGAACCTCCGAAGGCCGTGAGGCGGGCCGAGGTCCGCGAAGCGGCCACCTGGAAGCCTAGTTCTGCAGAACGACCCCGCCGCGGCCGCTCGACTGGCCGCCGGTAAGGCAAGCCGCCCGGAGAACCCGAGCGGCTTGCGGGAGTGGGGGGCGCTGAACAGGCTAGGGAAGGAATGGCTTGGCCGTCAGCCCGTGAGCGACTGGGCCTGTGCCCACGGCGGCCTTTGGCGTCGCGGCCGGTGGATCGCAGCCGATCACCTTGTTGCTCGTGCCCTGGTCGAGGACGGTGTCGCTGTGATGGAGACACATGACGAGGTTCTTGCTTGTGTTCCCATCAAGGTAGATCTGGGCGAAGGCGAAACCCGGGGTCGGGTCGAGCGCGACGCCGCTAACGTTGTTGCCGGTGATCGCGTTGCCCGTGGCGGGCAGCCACGTCGGGTCGTTACCCCACACGCCGATGCCTTCATAGGTCCCGGTCGCGGACTCGGTGATGGTGTTGCCCGAGATCAGGGCGCCCTTGATGTTGTTGATGTCGATCCCCGCTTTGCCCTCGCCGGGCAACAGGTACGTGGCCGGGAGCGCGATCGTATTGTGGGTGACCGTCGCCGTGAACCAGTAGGGGAGCCCGCCGACAGCATCGAGCAGCCATATGCCAGTCATTGAGCAGCCGCAGGCGTCCTTGACGAGGATGTTGTTGTCATAGATGGAGAACCGTGACAGGCGGCTCGACGAGCCGGTAATGTTGCCCGGCTCCACGAGAACGCCAAAGTGGCTGTCCGACGCGGGGCCGACGTTGTCCACGAAGTCATGGTTGTAGGAGATGTCGAAGACAGAGTTGTCCCCGGTCAGGTCGATCCCGGCGAAGCCGATATCGTCGATCCGGTTGCCCGTCGCGGGCGAACCGCCGATGGTGGCCTGGGTCGACTTGACCATGCCAGACACCACGATCCCTTCGCAGGTCGTCCTGACGGAGCTATTCCGCACGGCGAACGATCCGCTCAGGGTGGCGTAGGTCTGGTTGTAAGGCGGAACCGGGAGCCAGCCGTCGAAGACGATCCCCTGCATGACGTTGAAGCCGCAGCCGAGGTTAGTCGAGGAGTTGTCTTCGCGGCCCGTCACGCTGACGCGGTCGACCGAGGCGCCCATGGACCGGTCGCCCAGGAAGTCGATAGCGTTCCACACCTGGTTGGTTACCGTGCCGTAGTAGGCGTACGGCGTCGTCTCATGGCCATTGGTGTAGGGGAAGTCGATGGCGAGGTCGGAGACCTCGATGTTGCCATCGACGAAGATGATGAAGTTGGGCCACCGGCAGTCGGTCAGGTTGGGCTGGCACCCAACGACCTCCTGATCCGGCCAGTTGACGAGCAGATCCTTCAGCGCCGCGATGGTCGTGCGGTTCTGCCCGGCACCCTTGAAGGTGCCCTGGAAGCCGTACTCGACCAGCTGGCTGGTGTGGTAGGTCCCGGCCTGAAGCTGGACGGTGCAGTTCGGACCGTGGTGGGCGCACCAGTCGAGCGCCTGCTGGATGTTGGCCGTGTCGTCCGGGTGGGGTCCCGACTTTGGCCCCGGGACCTGCACGGTGTGGCCCGGCGCGGCCATGACGGCCGCCGGGAGGGCCAGCGAGAAGGCCAGCAGCCCGCCGGTCAGTAACACGAGGGTTCGTCTCACGACCCGCTCCTCCTATGGGACGCTTCTTCGCGGGTCGGTTTCGCCAGTGGCTCGGCGCGGTCCCGGCGGCCAGTGCGTGGACCGCGTGTCTGAGCCCCCCGTGTCTCCGCGCAGATTCTCCCACTGGTGTACATAGTTCTGATGGTTGCCACACAACTGGCCGAACTGGCACCGAGCCGGGATCGTCGCGGGCTGGCGGAACAGGGCGGACGAGCAGCGGAGAACTGGGGCTCATCCTCCAGAACCTTCACGAGTCGCTCGTACTCGGCGCTGCTCTCATACTCCGCCGCGTAGAAGAGCTCGTTGACAGTTCCTGCGTTCTCCTCGTAAAGGGACACGAACCGCAGCTCAGACAATTTCCCCCTGATGCCAAAAGGAGGCGTGCCGATGGAGATATGGACGGGCGACGAGCTCGCAAGGATTGGAGCAGCAAACGAACTCCAGATCGCGCCGCGCAGGCCAGACGGGACGCCCCGCAACCCCGTGATCATCTGGGTGGTCGCGCACAAAAACAGGCTCTACGTCCGATCCGTGAACGGGCGCGACGCCGCCTGGTTCCGTGGCACACAGGCCACTCACGAAGGCCATATCCGGGCCGGCGGCGTCGACAAGGACGTGACGTTCGTGGACGTCCCCCACGACATCGACGACGCGCTCGATTCCGCGTATCGAGCGAAGTACAGGTACTCACCGAGCAGCGTCGCCCTCATCGTGAGCCCGCAGGCCCGATCCGCGACGCTCGAGCTCGTGCCGCGCTGAACGAGAGACCAGATTGAGGCCTCGTGTCGCCTCTATCCCTACCTCGGCTCGTCCGGCGGGATGGTCGGAGGCGCGTTCCCAGGGGCCAATCCGTCGCTCGTCCAGTACTGCCGTCGGTCCGTGGCCCTGGCGCGTGCCTCCCGTGCGGCCTGGAGCTGCTCCCGCCGAACCGGGGGCATGAACTGTTCGTCGTCGGCCGGCGCGGACGAGGCGGCCGACGGAAAGGCCACGGTCGAGTCGCTCCGGGGCGGCACCGGCGCCCGTCCGTACAGAGGCGGCATCCGCGCCGCGGCCGGTCGCAACCGTTCGTTCGCGATTCAGGCGAACTCGCGGACATCCTCGGCCGACAGTCGCGGCGGCGCCTCGCGCAACAGCTTCACGAGGCCGTGCCCATCGACGATCGAGACGCCCGCAGGCGAGGCGCCGAACAACGGCAGGTCGGCCCGATGGACGCACAAGATCGGCCGAACCTTGAGCCCCCGGCGTTCGAGCTGGCCGGCGAGGGCGACATTGACCGCGACAGCCTCCCGCCTGGCTTCCTCGACGGTCGACAAGGTCTTGCGGCGTCCCGCGACGTAGACGTCGTCTCCGCGTACCCGCAGCCGGCCCGAGTACGACTTGGTCTCCACGATCGCGACTCCGGGTGGGCCGATGACGATGTGGTCGATGTTGGCCGGGGAGCCTGGGATCCGGCGGTCGTGGAGGATGACGAAGCCGTCGATCTTGAGCTGCTCGAGGGCTCGAGCCGTCAGCGCCTCACCCTCCGAGCCGGTCGCCCAACTCAGCGTGCTGTCTGGCAGCGCCACGACCCCCATCACCACAACCAGGACGGCCAGGACCAGGAGGAGCCCGACGAGCGGCACATGCAACAGCAGAGCAGCGAGGGCCAGCACCCCGGCCGTTGCGCTACCCGAGAGCAGCCAGGGCCAGTACCGTCGCACTCGGCCCTGGTGCCGCTTCTGCCGGCGTTCGAACTCGGCGCGAGCGGACGCACCCGCGATTGAGACGTCGTCACCGGCCGAGGGGTCGTCGGTCATGCTGCTTCCCTCAATGTCTCCTCGGCCGTGACGCACGTGAGGCTCCGAGTTCAGACATGGCCAACTCCTGAGCGACTGCCCCACTCCCCGATGAGCCGAGACGGACCGCCCCGCCACGGCCACTCTAGCATTCGCGCGGGTGCCGTTTCGAGGGCGCCAGGTAACTGAGGGGCCTTGTCTTCTCCTTACACCGCCTGACCGTATACCCGGCGAGACCGTCCACTACGTGGTCATGGTGTTGCTTCTCAGCCGAGGCCGGCGAGCCGGTTGGCGAGTGAGGTAGTCGCCTTGGGCCGCCGCGCCAGCTCCGCCGCGGACGTCGCGGATCCGTCGCCACCTGTCAGCCGCTGCCGGCGGCGGTCAGTTGATAACGAGGGCG
>DASWZK010000146.1:0-2470 GCA_036404515.1 Candidatus Limnocylindrales bacterium | reverse complement strand
TGACCAGCCTCAACGCCGAGTACGTCTTCGACAAGAAGGACATCGCGACGATCGCCAAGGAGTGGTTGACTACAAACAGCCTCAACTGAGCGCCGCCCCCTACCTCGCGTCTCCAACTGCCCTCGTCGCCTGACGGGGGCAGTTTCGTGTCGAGCCGCCCTCGGGCGCGGCCCGCAGCCTGCGTGGCTGGCGTGGACTGCTCGACCCGGCGCGACCGCCACTCCGCTGCCGGGAACGGCTTCGACCAGTAAGCGGTCTCGCGGACGATCTTGCCCTCCCGACACTCGAACACGAAGACCGTGTTATAGCGGTCCTCGCCGTAATCGAGGATCGCCTCGGTCACAACGATGTCGCCGGCGGCGATCGTCCTGTACGGAGGGATCGAGGGCAGGCCGGGGATGGCTGTGTAGACCGCCTGCTGGTTGACCCGGCCACGGATCGCTTCGCCCGACTGCGGGTAGACCATTTCGGAGTCGTCGGTGAAGACCTCGCTCATCACCGAGACGTCCTTGGCATTGAGCCCTTCTACCAGCCGCTCGACCGCGCGGCGGTTATCGGCCTCGTTCATCAGTTCTGCTCCTCAGCGCCCGTGCCGACTCTTCTCCGGCACCTCGATATCGAAGCCTACGAATCCGCCACCGCACCCGACGGAGCAAGTGCATCGGCAGTGGCCTTGGGCCGGACGGGATCGCGGATCCCCAATCCGTTGGCGAGTGCGCCCGCCAGCAACAAGCCGGCGGCGATGCCCATGGCCAGCCGGAACGAATCGGTGGACGCCTCGCGCGCGCCTGCCGCGAGGGCCGGACCGACGGACGGGTCTGGCAGGTTGAATGGCGAAACCTCCTGGCGAAGCTGGGTGGAGGAGGTGTCGATCCCCGGTACCTTGCTCGAGAGGTCCGCATAGAAGGCGCCCGTGATCGCGACGAAGATCAGCGCCCCCGCCAGCTGAGAGCCCACTCGCGAGATGGCGTTGTTCACAGCCGAACCCAGGCCGGCACGACTCTCGGGCACCGACGCCATGAGAGCAGTGGTCAGGGGTGCCACGGTGATCGACAACCCCAGCCCGAACAGGATCGCGCTCGGCAAGAAGTCGAGCACGTAGCCGCTCGACGGGACCCAGCTGGCCGGATCGCCGGGTTGGAGGTTCCAGGCCGGGCTTCCGTAGGGCATTCGGGTCAGCCATAGGATGCCCGCGCCCATGAGTGCGGGACCGAGGGCCATGAATCGTCGCGGCCCGAAGCGGGCTCCCAGCGCCCCGATCCGCGGCGAAAGGATCACCAGCAGCAGCGCGCCCGGGACGCCGATGAACCCTGCCGCGGCTGCCGAGTAACCGAGCGTGCCTTGGCTGAAGATCGACTGCTGGTAGCCCACTACGTACAGGGCGCCGTATATCAGGAACGTGGAGAGGTTCGTGACCGCGAAGTTGCGCGACCGGAAGAGGCCGAGCGGCACGAGCGGGTTGCGACCCCGGGCCATCAGGATCACGAAGAGGACGGCCGCGGCCGCGCCGATGACCAGCGCGACCGGGCCCAGCGCGTCACGCCACTCGTGCTGCTGCCCGTAGATGGCACCGAAGGTGAGGCCGCCCACGGCCACGGCCACGACGGCGGCCCCAAGCCAGTCGAAATCCCGCCCGGCATCGGGGTTGCTGCTCTCCTGCACGTAGCGCCAACAGGCCCACAGCGCGATGACCATCAGCGGCAGGTTGAGGAAGAAGACGGCTCGCCACGAGATGGTCTGGACGAGGACGCCACCCACGACCGGGCCGAGGATGACGGTGGCTGCCGACGCGGCCGCCCAAAGCCCAAAGGCTCGTCCGCGCTCCGCACCATCGAACGTGGCGGTCAGGAGGGCCAGTGAGCCCGGCACGAGCAGCGCCCCGGCCGCGCCCTGGACGATGCGGAAGACGATCAGCGTCTCGATGCTGGGAGCGAAGCCGCATAGAACCGAGGCGGCCCCGAATCCCACCAGGCCCATCGTGAACAGGCGTCGGCGGCCGTAGGCGTCGGCGAGGGCGCCGGCCAGGATCAGCAGCGCGCTCAGGCTCAGCAGGTAGGCGTTGTAGACGTATGACTCACCCTCGAGGGCGCCGAGGTTCGCGCTGGGCAGATCCTGACCGATCCGTTGGAGCGCGACGTTGACCACGGTCGAGTCGAGGAAGACCATCCCCGACCCGAGGATCGTGGCGACGAGCGTGCCCGTTCGGCGATTCATGGCCGAGACGCCCGGAACACGGAATAGTCACTCCCTGGTGGGCGACCGGAACTGCGGGCCGACCGAGGGCATGCTGACGGCGCGCCAGGAAGCGGGCAACGGACGTCGCGTCAGGTGCGGTCCGAGGTGCCGCGCTCCCGAAGTGTGGGGCCGCCCGCTTACCTCCGGCCGGGCGGTCTCGCGGGCCGTAGACTCAGTTGCAGGATCAATCAAATTACAGATTCGTTACGGCTGAGGCATCAATGGACGACTCGAT
>DASWZK010000145.1:0-7185 GCA_036404515.1 Candidatus Limnocylindrales bacterium | reverse complement strand
GCGGGCGTCTCCGATTGTAGAAGTCGAGCCATTCTGGGAGCGCGTCGAGTCGCTCAGAGTTGGATCGATAGGGCCTCGAATAGGCCCACTCGCGCACGAGAGTCCCGATGAAACGTTCGGCCTTGCCATTGGTCTGAGGTCGATAGGGCCTTGTGCGAGAGTGTCGGCGGCCGCCCAAGACTGCCCGATAGGCATTCGAGCGGTATGCCGGACCGTCGTCGGTCATGACTCGCTCGACGCTGATGCCCTCGGCGGCGAAGATCGCCAGGGCGGTCTGCAGGGCCGATGCGGCACTCGTGCCGGTTTCGTCGGGCACGCTGACCACGACCGAGCGTCGGCTCCGGTCGTCGATGATGACCTCGAAATGGTCGTAGCCAAGGCCGGCGTGGTGGGAGTGAGGCGCCTCTGCCCGGCCGAGTACTCGGTGGCCGCCGCCGTCGGGGATCCTTCCGAGCTTCTTGTGGTCCTGGTGGATGAGGCTTCCCGGATGACAGACCTCATAGCGGCGGACCGGCAAGCCGGTCGGTCGATCGATGTCGGCCAGGCGCGGCACGTGGGTTCGGCGCAGCACCGCGGCGACGGTCGAGGTTGGATGGCCGAGGTATGGACCAAGGCGGTTCGGACCCCAGCGCAGCTCGGTCCTGGCACGCACGATCCGCTCGACCTCGAGGGCGGAGGTAGCTCGAGGTGACCGGCGCGGGCGCGAACTCCGGTCGATCAGACCCGCTCGACCTTCGGCCCGGAAGCGTCGCACCCATTTGTAGCCGGTGGCCCGGCTGATCCCCTGGGCGCGAGCCGCGGTCGAGACAGTCCAGCCCTCGATCAGAACCCGGGTAACGAGCAATTCGCGGCCATACACGTTGAGACGGGCCGTACGATGCGCCACGAGAGTCTCCTTCGGTTTCGAGCTTCGACAACCCGAACCCTGCGGGGAGACTCTCGTTTGTCAACAACGTGTGTGGGGACTACAGCTAGCGGGCATCTGGGACAGCTGCAGGCAGCCGCCACGCGTGGAAGCTGACAGCTGCTAGCAGCTGCCATGAGACGGTGTCTCGACAGCCGGACGGCGGCCCGTGCCCGATCGGTCCACGTCCGATCGAAGCGCAACACGTCCGATCGAAGCGCAAAGAGAAAGAGCTGGCGAGCGTTCCTGCCATTTTCGTACCATTGGCCGGGTCGGCTGGCGCTTGAGACAGCTGGTCGCGCTTCGAACGCCTGTCCGGTCCTCAGTCCGCCTTTGCAGTCGCAGGAGAGTCATGGATCAGTTCAAGTCTGCCCTTCCCGAAGGCATCGGCATCGGTAAGATCCACCACGTCGCCGTCATTGTTCGCGATCTTGAAGCGTCGCTCGGCCTCTACCGCGACAAGCTCGGGCTCGAGGTGGAGTCCGTTATGGACATGGCCCATGACCACGTCAGGATCGGCTTCCTTCCGGTGGGCGGGACCAAGATCGAGCTCGTCCAGCCGACCGACAACACCACTGGCTCGGCTCGGTTCCTCGAAACCAAAGGCGAGGGGTTCCACCACGTCTGCTTCGAAGTGCCGGACATCCAGGCGGCGCTCGACGAGCTCAACGCTGCCGGCCTGACCCTGATCGATGGCGCTCCGCGCAAAGGCGGAGAGGGGCCCGTGGCCTTCGTCCACCCCAAGAGTTGCCATGGCGTCCTCGTGGAATTGATCGAGGCCCCAGGCGGCCCGGCCTGGACGAAGCTGGGTTACTGACCAGGTATCGATCGGGCGAGTGCTGCCGGGCGCATCCGCGAGAGCTAGACCGACCAGGCGAACAGGACGTCCTCCGCGCCTTCGGCGCGCCGACAGAAGTCGACCAGATCGGCCGCCAGCTCGCGCAGCATCGGCTTGTCGTCCGGTTCGACGTCGCATCCCTCGTAATCGATCAGGTCGATCCAGCGCGCCGCGATCCGATCGAGCTGTCCCTCCGGCAGGAGCGCAACGTCATCGACCCAGTGCGGGTCGATTCGTTCGACCGTGCGCTCCGACTGGATGGCCAGATGGCCCTGGATCGCTCGCCTCGCCTCCGTGAACGGCCCGGGCGCTTCACGGCCAGTGGCCTCGCGCGCCGCCTGCGCAAACAAATCGAGCCACTTCATGTCCATGCCGCCCCCGAGCGATATGTAAGCGGAGAAGCGGCGCCGATCGCGCAGCCCGTCCCAATCGTCCACGCCGATCGCGAGGAGGATTTCGCGTGCATCGCCGGCTACCAGATCCATCGAGACCTCCACCGACCACCCCTTTTTGCCGGCGCACCCACGCAGATCCCTCGCGCCCGCGAGGGGCGAGCTTCAGGCCGGAGTATGGCCACGAAACGCCCGGTTGGCGAGCGGCCCGGTTGGCGAGCGGCCCGGTTGGCGAGCGGTGAAGCCGGCCGGCCGGCCGACTACGGGCGGTAGCCGGCCTCGATGAGCAGCTTCGGCAGCTGGGTAGGGGAGTCGGCCACGCGGACTCCGGCGGCCTCGAGCGCGGCGATCTTCTCCGCCGCCGTGCCGGATCCGCCTGAGATGATTGCCCCGGCGTGACCCATGCGGCGACCGGGTGGGGCGGTGCGGCCGGCGATGAACGCGGCCATCGGGACGCCCTTGAGGTGCTCGGCGGCGAACGCGGCTGCCTCCTCCTCGGCCGCCCCGCCGATCTCGCCGATCATGACGATGGCGTCGGTCTCCGGGTCGTCTCGGAAGAGCTTCAACACGTCGAGGAACGTGGTGCCGATGATCGGGTCCCCGCCGATGCCGACGCACGTGGACTGGCCGATCCCGGCATCGGTCATCGCCTGCACCGCCTCGTAGGTAAGCGTGCCAGATCGCGACACGACACCGGCGCGGCCCGGCTTGTGGATCGAGGCGGGAATGATTCCCACTTTTGCCCGTCCGGGCGAGGTGACGCCCGGGCAGTTGGGCCCGATCAACCGGGCGCCGGCCCGGCGCGCGGCCTCGACGACGGGGATCATGTCGAGCGCGGGGATGCCCTCGGTTATGCAGACGATCGTCTCGATCCCGGCGTCGATCGCTTCGAGGATGGCGTCCGGGGCCCCGCTGGCCGGGATGTAGATAACCGAGGCATTCGCGCCGGCCTGCTTCGCTGCCTCGGCGACGGTGTCGAAGATCGGCACGGTGCCGTCGATCGCCGTCTGACCGCCCTTGCCCGGCCGCGTGCCAGCGACAACCTTCGTCCCGTAAGCGATGGCGGCGCGCGTGTGGAACTCGCCCTCGCGACCGGTGATGCCCTGAACGACGAGGCGGGTTTCTCTTCCGACCAGGATGCTCATCGTGCCGCCCCCTTCGCCAGCGCTACGGCCTTTTCGGCCGCCTGATCGAGCGAGGTCGCCGTCTCGAACCGGGCCTCCGTCAGCAGCCGAGCGGCTTCGGCGGCGTTGGTGCCGACGATTCGGACGACCATCGGTACCTCACGCGACTGCCGGGCGCGGGCCTCGATCAAACCGGCCGCGACCTCATCGCCGCGCGTGATCCCTCCGAAGATGTTGACCAGGATGGCGTTGACCTTGGGGTCGGCCAGGATCAGTTCCATCGCCCCTCGGACCGTTTCGCGGCGGGCGCCTCCTCCCACGTCGAGGAAGTTGGCCGGCTCGCCACCGTAGTGCTTGACGAGGTCCATCGTCGTCATCGCCAGGCCGGCGCCGTTGACCATGCAGCCGATGGTCCCGTCCAGGTGGATGAAGTTGATACCGAGTCGGCGGGCCTGGGCGTCGGTCGGGTCCTCTTCGTCCAGGTCCCGCAGGGCCTCGAGCTCCGGATGGCGGGCCAGGCCGGAGTCGTCGAGCGTGAGCTTCGCATCCAGGCAGACGAGACGATGCGTCGTGGCTCCGTCAGCCGCGGTTTCGGCGACGATCGCCAGCGGGTTGACCTCGACGAGATCGGCGTCATTGGCCTTCATGGCCTCGTACAGGCCCTCGGCGATGGCTACGAACGGATTCAGCAGCGGGTCTCGCAGGCCGATCGCCAGACCCAGGGCACGGGCCTGGAACGCGAGGAGCCCGAGCTCCGGGTCGGCCGAGACGCGGTGGATCGCGCCGGGGTTCTGGCGTGCTACTTCCTCGATCTCGACGCCGCCCTCCGAGGAGGCCATGAGGACTATTCGGCGGCTGGCTCGGTCGATGATGGCGCCGAGGTAGTACTCCTTGACGATCTCGGCGGCGGCGCCGACGAGGACCTTGCGGACGGTAATGCCTTTGATGTCCATCCCCAGGATCTTCGAGCCCACCTCGGCGGCCTCTACGGGGGAGCCGGCGAGCTTGACACCACCGGCCTTGCCGCGCCCGCCGACCAGAACCTGGGCCTTGACGACTACCCGCTCGGCCCCACCGTCGAAGAAGATCCGCGCTGCGGCCTCGACCTCCGCCAGCGTCCGAGCCACTTTCCAAGGGGGCACGGGCAATCCCTGGGCCAGCAAGAGCGACTTCGCATCAGCTTCCTGGATCTTCACGCTCTGCAGCTCCGATTCTCGCGAGCCGAGGGCGCGGGACGGAGTCCGCAGCAGCCTCGGCGGCGTTTGGGTTGATCCTAGCAGGAGGGCGCGACACTGCCCCCTCGGCGGGGCTCGTATCACTCCTGCGGATGAGGGATGGGGCGATCTCCCCAGCCTGAAGCCCGACGACGGCGCTCGCCGGCGTGGAGGCGAGACGCTCGATGGCTCGTCCGCCTGCCGCGCGTCTGGCCTTGCGGCTAGAATTCCGGCCATGACCCAACGAGTGACGCTCATCCCCGGAGACGGTATCGGCCCCGAACTGGCCGAGGCGACCAGGCGCGTCCTCGACGCCTCGGGCGTCGAGTTCGAATGGGAGGTCCTCGATGCCGGCGAGGCCGTCATGGCGAAGGAGGGAACGCCGCTCCCACAGTCCGTCCTCGATTCGATCCTGCGCAACAAAGTAGCCATCAAGGGTCCGATCACGACGCCCGTCGGGACCGGTTTCCGTTCCGTCAACGTGGCCCTTCGCCAGACGCTCGGCCTCTACGCGAACCTTCGGCCGGTACGATCGATCCCGGGCCTGAAGACGCGCTACGAGAACGTAGACCTGGTCATCGTCCGCGAGAACACCGAGGACCTGTACGCCGGGATCGAGCACATGGTCGGCCCGGACGCTGCCGAGAGCATCAAGATCATCACCCGGGCGGCCTCCGAGCGGATTGCGCGCTTCGCCTTCGAGTACGCCGTGGCCAATGGCCGGCGGAAGGTCACGGCCGTCCACAAGGCGAACATCATGAAGTTCTCCGACGGCCTGTTCCTGGAGAGCTGCCGGACCATCGCCGCCGGGTACGAGGGGAAGATCGCCTTCGAGGACCGCATCGTCGACAACATGTGCATGCAGCTTGTGCAGAAGCCCGAGCTGTACGACGTGCTCGTCCTGCCCAACCTCTACGGCGACATCGTCAGCGACTTGGCCGCCGGCCTGGTGGGCGGGTTGGGAGTCGCGCCCGGTGCCAACATCGGCACTGAGGCGGCAGTCTTCGAGGCCGTTCACGGCTCCGCCCCCAAGTACGCGGGCCAGAACAAGGCCAATCCCACGGCGCTGATGCTGTCCGGCGTTCTCCTGCTTCGTCACATCGGCCAGCAGGCTGCCGCCGAGCGCGTCGAGGATGCCATCCGCGCGGTCATCACGGAGGGCCGCACCGTCACCTACGATCTCGGCGGATCGGCCGGGACGAGCGAGTTCGCTGATGCGATCGTCGCCCGCCTCGGGTCGGTGGCCGGAACGGCCTAGGCCAGGCAACCTGGTCGGCCGGACCCGACCAGGCCACGTTCGGGAGGCAGCATGCTGTTTCGCTATCGCGGCTCCGAGGGAATGGTGGCCTGGGCATTCCACCGCATCTCGGGCGTCGCCATATGGCTGTTCGTCATGCTCCACGTGCTGGACATCTACATGGCCGGTGGCAACCCAAACGTCTACGACGACATCCTCAAGTTCTACGCAAGCACGCCCGGTCGGATCATGGAGGTTCTTCTGGGTGCGGCCTTGCTGTACCACTCGCTCAACGGTCTGCGGATCATGGCGATGGACTTTTGGCCGCGGCTGACGGCTTACCACAAGCAGATCTGGTACGCCAACTGGGTCATCTTCGTCGGCGTCGGCCTGCCGGGAGCGTTCATCATCCTGCGCCCGGCCCTGGGCGTGTAGGGGAGGCGGCGAGATGGCTATGTATTCGCGTTCCGGCCGGCCCCGACCGCAAAGCGGCGGTTTCGAGCTCGCCGCGTGGTACTTCATGCGGCTCTCCGGCGTCGCCCTCTGCATCCTGGCGTTGGTCCATTTCAGCCTGGAGCACTTTCTCTTCGATCCTTCCCAGGAGACCAGCGCCTGGATCTTCAACCAGCGCTGGAACAGCCTCTTCTGGCGCGGATTCGATTGGCTCCTGCTGATGATGGTCGTGTTGCATGCCTTTCTTGGCATGCGGACCGTGACGATGGACTACCTGAAGGGCGGTCGCCGCACGCTGGCGCTGACCGCTCTCTACCTGGTCGGAGCCGTGGTATTCGTCATGGGCACCGTCGTCGTCATGTCCGTCCCGCTCACGATGCCGAGCTGACCGATGGATTACCCCTTCGATGCGATCGTCGTCGGCGCCGGTGGAGCCGGCCTCTGGGCCGCGCTTGAACTGGCCCGCGAGGGCGTCAACACCGCCGTCCTGACGAAGCTCTATCCCACTCGCTCCCATACCGGCACGGCCCAGGGCGGTGTCTGCGCCGCTCTCGGCAACCTCGAGGAGGACCACTGGGAGTGGCACATGTTCGACACGGTCAAGGGCGGCGATTACCTGGTCGACCAGGACGCCGCCGAAGTGCTTGCCCACGAGGCAATAGAGACCGTAATCGAGCTCGAGCACATGGGCCTGCCGTTCAACCGCACGCCCGACGGGAAGATCGATCAGCGGAAGTTCGGCGGGCACACCAGCAATTACGGTGAGGCGCCGGTTCGTCGAGCCTGCTTCGCGGCCGACCGGACCGGCCACATGATCCTTCAGACGCTGTACCAGCAGTGCATCAAGCACGGCGTCCAGTTCTTCGACGAGTTCCAGGTCGTGGACCTGCTCTTCGAGGGCGGCGAGCCCGCCAGTGGCGGTCGAGCGGCCGGCGTGGTGGCCCATCGCCTGGCGGACGGCCAGCTCCACACCTTCCGAGCGAAGACGGTCCTCCTCGCGACCGGCGGCTTCGGGCGGATGTT
>DASWZK010000144.1:0-1680 GCA_036404515.1 Candidatus Limnocylindrales bacterium | reverse complement strand
GCGGTAAACCGCGGCGGCGAGCCTCTATCTGGCGGGCGTCGTACTACGCGTACTTGTAGGCGACGATCAGCGTCACGACCACCTGGGCCGAGGTCGGAGTGGGTGGCTGGACCTGTGTGCAGACCATCGGTGAGCTGGCGGCCGCGCTCCCGGCAGACGAGGTGGCACCGCCGGAGAGACCGGGCGCGAGCGGCGGGATCAGGCAGTCAGGCGTGGGGTAGTCATAGCTCGTGTTCGACGCGATGCTGAGCGAGTAGATCTCGTTCAGCTGCACGCCCATAGAGGTTGCAGCCGCAAGAGCCTGAGCGTAGGCATCGGCGAGGGCCGCGTCGGTGGCCGTCTTGAGAGCCGTCGCCTTGTCCGAGCCGTCGGCCTTCATGTCGGCCGTGCCGGTGCCCTCGGCCAGGATCGTGCCCGCGGGGGCTATGCCGAGCGAGTTGTAACCGGGCACCGGGTACACCGTTGCCGCAGTCGTGCCGCCGGAAGTGGTCGCGCCACCGCCGGACTGCGCCTGGGTCGGGGTCGTTCCGACGCCGGGGATCCCAGACTGGCCGGCCGTGGCATCGCCTGGCGCGGCCGGCGCCGAGGCGATCCGCGTACCGCTTGACGCCGCCACCGTGCCGGCAGTCCAGCCGATTGCCAGCGCGGCGGCCGTAACGAGCAAGAGACCGGCGAGCAGCGACTTTGTCGGCCGGGTGAGCGTCGGGCTGAGGTTCATCGGTTGTCTCCTCGGGTCGGGGGAATCAATCTCTTATGAAACCGTATCACACGGTTCAGACGTCGCCTCCGTGGCCATGGTTCCCGCTCGGGTCATATCTCGGTTCGTTCGACGGAATCCGTGTCTCTACCCGTCGAATGGACGATTCGTTGACAAACGGTCGGTGACGTTATCGCGTGGACGCGAAACCGCTTCGCTGCTCTATCTGCAAGCACTCGGTCGGCCTGTACGACGGCCAGGGATGGCGACGGCCCGCGGTCATCGATACGGGCTTGACCCTGTGCGACGTTTGCGCTCCGACGGGCAATCGTCAGCCGGTTCGATTCGAGCGTCAGCAGCGCGCGGGAGGGAACATGGCTCGAGGCCTAGAACTCCTGCGGGCACCACGGCATCGATGCCGTCGGGAAGAGGCTGTCCGCCATGGCCAGGCTTCCCGGCCGGAGTTCCACTACCCTGCCGGCGCCCGCCAGGGCGGTCGCCGTGGAGCCTCCCATGAACAGGCAGGCCAGGTCGTTCGCGTCGAGGGCCAGATCGGCTTCGGAATCGGTCCCGCTCGCGCGCGCTTGTCCGTCCGACACGTCGAGCCGCCAGCGCCCGGCGTTCCAGGGACAGTACTCGTCGCGCAGTTCGAGCGTGAGACGGCCGCTGCCTCGGCCGTCGATACCATAGGTCCGGCCTTCGAGGGCAGCGGCGACGTCTACGATGCGAAGCCACAGCCCGTCGCCCATCGTCGTGCCGAGACGTCGCGGTTCCGCAGCGAGCCAGAACAGTGGGTGGTCGGTCGGCAGGCGCGACGCCTTGAGGGTCCGCACCAGGTCTACGTCGAGCAGGTAGCGCCACATCTCGCGCGTCCCTCGCGGCGTGGAAGCGATCGCCTCCTCGACGGTCAGAGTTCCGGCCGGGCCGCGCGAGTTCCACTCTCCCTTGATCTTGTAGACCGCATAGGCCTCCGGTCCCTCGGC
>DASWZK010000143.1:0-18827 GCA_036404515.1 Candidatus Limnocylindrales bacterium | reverse complement strand
GGGCGGCTCTCTCGGTGCCGCCATTCTGCTCGAGTCGGTGCTGCGCCACAGGCTCGAGGAGCTAGACGGCCCGAAGACCGAGCCGGGTCGAGCGAGCGGCCGCAGGCTCGACTACGCGGCCGCCGCACCCGACTGTCCCGTCTGCGCCGCTGAAGACGATGGTGTCAAGCACGCCATCGAGCGTCTGCTCCATCGCCTGGACAACGAGCGCTGGCGTGAGGCTCTCGCTCGCGCCGCTCTGTGCCTTCCGGACATCGTCCGCCTGGCCCGGGCGGCCTCCGTCAGTGAGATCCGGATCGCGAGCGTCCAGCCCGTCCTCGATCGGCAGATCGCGCGGATGACGGAGCTGCGGGCCTCGCTGGAGGCCTTCGCTCATGACAGCACATACGACCGCCGGCATCGCCTGACACACGAGCATCACGTCTCCGCTGCGCAGGCCACCGAGGTGCTCGGCGGCCGCGATGGCTGGGAGTGGCGCCACGGAAGGGGACCGGCGGGCGCCATGGAGCGGCATGAGTAGCCATCCGAGTGGAGACGCGCTAGCATGTCGGCTAGTTGGACGCGCGATGAAGCTCGCGCAGTTTCCCGCTCAGCGGGTGATGGCTTCTGGGCTGTAGTCCGGAGGCCTTTTTCGTTACGGAGGCCGAGCTATGAGCTCGATGGTCTCATCCCGATCTCGACACGTGTTTCACCACTCGGCAGGCGCTGTGGTAATCGATCAGGGGAGGTGCCTCCTCATCCGGCGCGGACGCGAGTGGGCGTTCCCAAAGGGCCATCTAGAGCGAGATGAGGCGCCGGAGGCTGCCGCCTGCCGCGAGGTGCGCGAAGAGACTGGCATCGACATCGCCCTGGACGGTTCGCTCGGGTCGACGCGGTACCAGTTTAAGAGCCACAACGGCGCCACGAATCGAAAGCAGGTGGACTGGTTCCTTGCCCATCGCGTCGGTGGCGAGATCGCGCACGAGCCGATCTTCGCCGAGGCGAGGTTCGCGAACCTTGGGGAAGCGATGAGGTTGTTGACTCACGACGCCGACCAACATGTACTTGAACGAGCGATCGACCGCCTTGGGGTGAAGGCAGCCGCTCTCATAGGGGCCGAACAATGAGTACCACGGAGCCGCTCGAGACGGAGGCCGCGACCGATGGAGGGCTTCCGATCCCCAGCCAGGCGCGCATCGGCCGGTTCTGGCGCGATCTCCGCGATTCAGTCGCCGGCGCGGTCGTGGGCGAAGAGCCGGCCCTGCGGCTGCTCGCCGTGGCGATGCTGGCCGACGGTCACGCCCTGATCGAGGACGTTCCCGGAGTCGGCAAGACTCTTCTTGCGCGTGCCTTCGCCCGATCCCTCGGCCTCTCGTTCAACCGCGTCCAGGGGACGCCCGACCTGCTCCCGAGCGACGTTACAGGTTCGAGCATCCTCGAGGTCGGCCGGCTGCGTTTCGTGGCCGGCCCGGTATTCGCCAACGTCCTGCTCGTGGATGAGATCAACCGCGCGACGCCTCGGACGCAGTCGGCGCTTCTCGAGGCGATGCAGGAGCGTCAGGTCTCGATCGAGGGCGAAACGCGGCCGCTGCCGGCACCTTTCCTCGTCGTCGCCACTCAGAACCCTGTCGAGCTGGAAGGGACGTTCTCGCTGCCGGAGGCCCAGCTCGACCGCTTCCTGGTTCGCGTGACCATGGGCTATCCGGACCGAGACGGCGAGCGGCTCATCGCCCGCCGCTACCGTGGCGGTACGGAACCGCTGGACCGGATCGAACCGATCGTCGACCGCGACTCGCTGCTCGCGCTGCAGCGGGCAGTAAGCGAGATCGTCGTCAGCGACGCGGTCGAAGGCTACGCGGTCGACCTGGTCCGAGCCACCCGAGAGCACCCGGATCTGCGCCTTGGGGCGAGCCCGCGGACGAGCGTCGCCCTCTTCCGGTCGAGCCAGGCCTGGGCAGCGCTGGCGGGGCGCGGCTTCGTCCTGCCCGACGACGTGGTCGCGGTTGCCCGCCCGGTCCTGGGCCACCGGCTACTGCTCGACGTGGACCGGCTGCTCCGCGGCGCTACCGTCGAGCGCGTCCTGACCGAGGTGCTCGGCTCGGTGCCGGTGCCGGTGCCGGCATCTGAACGATGACCCGCGCTGGGCTCGCCCTCGGTCTCGCCCTCGTCGCCGCCGGCATCGTCGCCAGGACGCCCGGGCTTGTCCTGATCGGGCTTCTCGCGGTCTTTGCAGTCAGCGTGACCGAGCTGTGGAGCCGCTACGGACTGCGCGACCTCCGCTACCTGCGGAGCATCGGCCGCAACCGAGCAGTCTGGGGCGACGAGGTTCCGCTCGACATCGCGGTCTGGAACGACAAGCCGCTGCCACTCGCCTGGCTTTCGATCGACGATTACGCGACCCAGGGCGCGGTCGTGCTCGAGGAGCCGCTCGCGCGAAGCGAGCGACCTGGTTTCACGATCTTGCGCAGCCGCTGGACGGTCGGCTGGTACGAGCGCATCGTTCGTCACCTGACGATCGTGGCCGACCACCGCGGCGTGTACTCCTTCGGCCCCGTTCGAATGACCGTTGCCGACCTCTTCGGCCACGGGGCGGCGACGCAGGAACACCAGGATCGGGGCTCGTACATCGTTCGGCCGCGCAGCCTGCCCGTCCACCTCGCCAGCCAGCAGCATGCTCCAGCGGGATACTTGCGAGCTCGCCACAGCCTGTTCGAGGACCCGGCACTCTTCGCCGGCGTCCGCCCGTATCAGCCGGGCGATCCGATGCGGCGAGTCCACTGGCGCGCGACCGCCCGGACGGGCGCAACCGTGAGTAAGCGGTTCGATCCGTCCCGGGCGCTGGAGGTTCTCGTGGCACTCGACGTTCAGACCTTGCCAGGCCCTCATTGGACGCTGCAGTTCGACGAGGAGCTCGTCGAGAGCCTGATGGTCGCGGCGGCCTCGCTGGCGCGCGCCGCGCTCGCCGAGGGCGCGTCGTGCGGGCTTGCAGCGGCGGCGTTCAGCCGAACGCTCGACCGGTTCGCCGTCGTCGCCCCTCGCGCCGGCAGGGATCAGCTGGCCTCGATCACCGACATGCTGGCTCGCCTCAGCGAAACCCCGTCGGCCCCCTTCGAGCACCTCCTCGCTCGCCTGCCGCAGACCGTATCGCCCGGCACCACCGTCCTCGTGCTCACCGCCCGCGACCCAGAACCGTACATCGCCGCGCTCGCCCGGCTCGACCGGTCCGGCTGCCACGTTCAACTTGTCGGGCTCGGCCCGAACGGCGATCGTGCCGTCGCGCGGGCCCGGGCGGTCGGACTCGCGGCCACGACCGGGTCGCTCACGCCCGACTGGCGGACCAGCGATGCGTTGGTCCTGGCGAGCTGACCTGCTGCCCGTCGCGCTCGACGGGCTGTTCGAAGGCAGTCTCGTCGGCGTAGCGTACCTGGCGATCGCGTCGGGGAGCGCGAGACCGAGCGCACCGCTGTCGCTCGTCGAGTTCTGTTTTGCCGCGGCCGCCGGAGTCGTGTGGGCTCGCCTCCGCCCGCGAGAAGTGCCCCGGGTGCTCTGGATCGCCGCTTTCACGCTCCTTGCCGGGGTTCTCGGCTGGCTCGCCGATCCGGCGGCTCGCGCCGCCCTTACCGTCCACGCCGATCTGCCCGGTGCGATCAGCGTTCACCCCGCCGGCTGGCTGCTCGGTGTCTCGGTCATTCGTGGGGTGGTCCACGAGGAGGCAGCCGACGAGATCGAGACCTCGACCCGGGCATTCGCGTATGCGTTCCCCGTGCTCGCTGCCTCGTGGTTGCTGCGCCTCGGGTCCGGTGGTTCGTTCGTCGGACCGGCCCTCGTCGGATCCGCGGTTTGTGTCGGTGCCGGCCTGCTGGCAATCGGTTACGCGCGACTGCGGGAACTCGAACTGCTCGGATCGGATAGCCGTGGCGGACACACCTGGCCAATGCTCGCGACCGGTGTCGTGGTCGTGGTCGCGGCCCTGGCGATCCCGACCGCGCTTCTCACTGGGACCTCCGCACGGGATGTCGCGTCCACGGTCGGCGGCCCGGTCGGTGGGGTTACCGGTGCACTGTTTGCACCGCTCGGCAATCTTCTTGCCTCGCTCGCATCCGCTCTCGGGCAGCTCCTCAGCGGCATCCACCTGCCTTCGCTTCCCGGCCTGGGTGGGAGCGGGAATGGAAGCGGCAGTGCCGGCGAGGGTGGCGGCGGGAACGCCAGCGGTGCGCCGGGCGCGTCTGCGGTCGCGGGATCCGGCGGCTCACCGCCGCTCGTCCTGGTTGTCCTGCTCGCCCTGGTTGGGTTGGTCGTCGTCGCGGCCGTGCTGGCGGCCCTGGTCCGTCGATTCGCCGCCGCCCGGCCGGCCAAGCCGGCCGCCACTCGACCGCGCGAGGAACGGCACCGGGAGATCCGCGGGCCGAGGCTCACCTTTCACCTTGCGCTGCCGGCCATCCATCCGCACGTGGCCTCCCGGCGGCGTCCGGCGTCCGCTGCCGAGGCGTACGTCGCGCTCCTGGACGAGCTTGCCGATCGAGGCGATCTCGCCAGGCAGCCGGCCGAGACACCGCGAAGCCACGCGGACCGCGCCGGCAGTTCCGCGCTGCCGCGCGTGCCGCTCGGGCTCCTTGCGGCGGACTACCAGCTGGCGATCTACGGGCGGACGGAGATCAGCGAGCGAGAAACGGCTCGCGCGCTCGGCCGCTGGCGGCATCTGCGGCTCGTAGCCCGCCGCCAGCTGCGCCAATAGGACCGGGCATGACCGCAACACAGTCCCGCCGCTCCATCCTCGTCGAGGTCGAGGAGGCGCTCGGCCCGGGCCTGGACTACGACCGCGATCTCGAGCGCGGCGGCATCGTTCTGAAGGGTGCCCGTGGCGGTGGACTATGGCTCGGCGCGGACCGGGCGTTCCTCGTCGATTCCGATGACGGCCACGGTCGGGCCGTGCCCGTGCTCGTCGCGCTGTCCGCCTCCAGCTTCGTCGGAGCCCGGATCGACGCCGAGCTCGTCGGCGGGTTCTCGGACGCCTCGGGCCTGGTCCTGGTGGCTCGACTGCCGGGCGCCGCGGTTCCCATCGACGCCGTCCTCCGAGCGATTGGTCGTGTGTCCCCGGACGCCGAGTGGATCGATGGCCGACACGGGTCGGAGCGCGCCGCGGCGGCGAAGCGGGCGTTCCGCGAACGTCGCGGCCGCGGCCGGATCACCGGCGGTCTTGCCTGGCGGCCGCCGGGGGACATGTCCGCGGAGGCGCTACGGGCCGGTGGCGTCTACAGCAGGGCCGAACGTTCACTCGATCGACTGCTACCGCGCTTCCTTCGCGGTCTCGAAGGCATGCTCGATCCGGACGAGCGTCTCCGCTATTCGATCGAGCGACCGTGGCGATCGGACGCCGGGCTTCTCACCCGGCTGCGCGACGGGCGCACCCACCGCTCGGGGCTCCTGCTCCTCACGGATCGTGAGGTCCTCTGGCTCGTCGACCACATGAACCCCGACTCATGCCTGTCCGATTGGGGCGTCGACGTAGACATGGTGCCCGTTGAGCAGCTCACGGGCGTTCGGGTGGAGGACGAGCGCGAGACGCTTCGGCTCGTCCTCCAGACGCCGGGCGGCCGGCACAACGTGGCTCTGCCGGTCGAACTGGAGGCGGAGGTTCGCGTCTTCGAGTCTATGTTGTCGCGCTTCTTGCCCGACCGCAATCGCGGCCGGCTGCGACGCGTCTACGCGACCGAGGCCGTCGAGTTCGTCGAGGAAACTGCCGAGCGGTTTCACCAGCTCGACGAGGCGCGGACGCTCCAGGAGGCGGCCCGGAACGAGGCGGGGGATTTGCTTGCCTTCGTGTACAGTCCCCGCCGCGAAGGTCAGCGTCACGCTCTCGGTCTGTGGCTGAGCCCGTCTGCGGTTGGAGTTGTCGGCCCGAGGCCGGAGCGCCTGTCGCTCCGCGAGTTGCGAAGCGTCGGGGTGGTTCTCTCGCCGCTCATCGCCCGGGTCACGCTGCGCGGCTCCAACAGGACACTCACCTTCACCTATCCGGCGCCCCTGGCGGTCCATGGGGCGGCCCTTGTCCGGCAGCTTCGACGGCTGTGGGCGAATGGTCCGGGAGTCGAATCTGGACCCGCCCAGCCGGCCGCCACGACCGGGATTCCTGTAGCGTCCGAGTCGCAGTCCGGGCTCTAGATCCAATGTAGCCGGCGACCGGCGACCGACAGGATGGTCGCTCGTGTCGGGCTCACGCCGAGCCGGCGATGCCGCCATCGTCTGCTCCGCCTCCGCCTCCGCCTCCGCCGCCGTCTCCTCCGCCGCACCCTCGGCCCTGGCCGAGAGGCGCCGCCGGCAGCCGAGGATGCCGGGCTCGTCGGCAGGGTGCAGGCCATGACCGCGAAGCGGACCATGGCTTCGCCGCTGGCTACAGCCTCCGCGGTAGCTCGCCGGAGTGGCGTCCGATCTCAGGCTTCATCGGCGACCTCCACCCGCTTGGCGAGGGTAGGCGGGCCGGTCGAGGGCGCCTCGGCCGCGGGCCCGTTCGCCGCCGGCAGAACTGCCAGGGCGATCAGGAGGATCGCCGCGACGCCCAGGCAGGCTGAGATCGCGAACAGCCCGCGGATCGTAAGCCAGCCGGCCAGCGGCCCGCCCAGGCCCGAGCCGATGATGACCGACAGGCTGAACGTGATCCCGTTCAGGATCCCCTGGGCGGTGGCGGCCGTGCCCCTCGGCGCCTGACGCGAGACGAAGGCGATGCCCCCGATCAGGAGCAGGCCGTAGCCGGCGCCCTGCAAGAGCGAGCAAGCGATCAGGAGCGACGGCGTCACGAAGACGGCGTTGGCAACCTGTCGGACGGCCATGATGGCCATGCCCAGCACCATCAGGCGTTCGGCCCCGAACCTTCGCGCCAGCTGTGGGAACAGCATCATCGAGGGGACCTCGAGGGCTGCCTGGACCGACCAGGCCCAGCCGATCTGGTCGTTGGACGCGCCGATCTGGCGAAGGTAGATCGAGAAGAAGGTGTTCTGCGCGTAGACGGCCGTCCAGCCGACGAGGGCGCCGATCAGGAAGAGCGCGATGGGCAGGTGGCCGAGCACGCGGCCGGGCGCGTGCCGCAGGCTTACGCCGTGAACTCCGCCGGCCCGCCCCGGCAGCAGCGTCGCGGCGAGGCCGCCGAGCAGGACGCTCGGGATCAGGACGAAGAACAGGTTGCGGTAGTTCTCGCCGATCGCGAAGCCGACGATCGGGGTGCAGATCATGAAGCTGATCGAGCCCCAGACGCGGACTCGGGCATAGCGGGTTCGATCCGACCCGACGAGGTCGAGCACGCGGACGTCCATCATCGGGCTCAGGCCGGACATCCCGATCGCGAACGCCGCCGCGGATGGGATGAGCAGGGGGGACGCCCCGACGGTGGCCAGCCCGACTGCCCCCAGGGCCGCGATCGCGGCCGCCAGCGGCAGCAACAAGGGGGACGTCGGCGACCGGTCGTGGACGGCACCCCAGGTCGGCGCGCTGACCAGGGCTACGGCGGAGGTGAACGCGACCAGGGCACCGATGTCGCCGAGCGAGATCCCCAGGGCCTGGTAGTACGGTTGCAGGAACGGGGAGTAGGCCGCGACCGCGACGTACAGGATGACGTAGGCGATCGACGCGCGAGCCACCCCGAGATCCGGCCTCCCGTAAGTCTTATCCTGGCGCCCCATCCGCTGCGCCCCTGAGCCTTGCGCCGCGGCCAGCGCCGGCCCGGTTGGGAATGGTAACGTCCATCCGCACGCCGGGCCGGCCGGGGCGGCCGCCCAATGCGGCCGCCGCAGATTGACGCGGGGAGCCATGCGGCTGGCGAGGCAGGCGTGGGAGGCGACGGCATTCGGTCGGCAGTATCGGGAAACTGGGAGGGAGAATTGTGCGCTACGGTCAATTCGACGACGAGGCGCGTGAATACGTCATAACCCGGCCCGACACGCCCTGGCCCTGGATCAACTACCTGGGCAGCGAGGCCTACTTCGGGATCATCTCGAACACCGCCGGCGGTTACTCCTTCTACCGCGACGCGCGTCTGCGCCGCCTGACCCGCTACCGGTACAACAACGCGCCGCTCGACCTGGGCGGGCGTTACGTCTACCTCCGCGACGACGAGTCGGGCGAGTTCTGGAGCCCCAGCTGGCAGCCGGCACAGCGTGACCTCGAGGACTACACCTGCCGCCACGGCCTGGGTTACTCGATCATCGGCTCCCGCTATCGGGGCGTCCGGGCCGAGACCCTGTACTTCGTGCCACCGGGCGAGAACCTCGAGGTCTGGCGCGTCAGGGTTACCAACGAGCGGCCGACCGCGGCCAAAGTCTCTCTCTTCAGCTCGATCGAATGGTGCCTCTGGGAAGCCAACGACGACTCCACGAACTTCCAGCGCAACTACTCCATCGGCCAGGTCGAGATCGAGGACGGCGTCATCTACCACAAGAGCGAATACCGCGAGAGGCGCAACCACTTCGCGTTCTTCGCCTGCTCAGAAAAGATCGCCGGGTACGACACGCAGCGCGACGCCTTCCTCGGGCCTTACCGGAGCTGGGATCGGCCGATCGTGGTCGAGCAGGGCAGAACCACCGATTCGGAGGCGCACGGCTGGCAGCCCATGGGCTCGCACCACGTCAAGTTCGAACTGGCACCCGGCGAGACGAAGGAAGTGATCGTTTTGCTGGGCTACGGGGAGAATCCCGATGACGACAAGTTCGATCCGCCCGGCTCGCAGACGATCAACAAGAGGCGGGTCAAGCCGATCATCGCCCGCTATCTGGAGCCGGCTGCCGTTGAGAAGGCCTTCGCCGAACTGCGCGACGATTGGACCAGGACGCTCGGCATCCTGCAGGTCCAGACCGGCAACGAGCACGTCGACCGCATGGTCAACATCTGGAACGCCTACCAGTGCATGGTGACGTTCAACCTGTCGCGTTCGGCCTCCTCCTTCGAGTCGGGTATTGGCCGCGGCATGGGCTTCCGCGACTCGAACCAGGACCTGCTCGGCTTCGTCCACATGGTCCCGACCCGGGCCCGCGAGCGAATCATCGATATCGCAGCCACCCAGCTGCCCACCGGCGGTGCGTACCACCAGTACCAGCCGCTGACCAAGCGCGGCAACAACGACATCGGGGGCGGCTTCAACGACGATCCGGCCTGGCTCGTCCTGGCCGTGGCGGCGTACCTTAAGGAAACCGGCGACCAGAGCATCCTGGACGAGCCGGTCCCGTACGACAACGCCGCAGGCACCGAGACGCCGCTGTACGAGCACCTGCAGCGCTGCATCGGCTACACCCTCGAGCGGCTTGGCCCCCACGGCTTGCCGCTCATTGGTCGGGCCGACTGGAACGATTGCCTGAACCTCAACTGCTTCTCGGAGACGCCCGGCGAGTCGTTCCAGACGACCGAGAACAAAGCCGGGGGCGTGGCCGAGTCCGTCTTCATCGGCGGTCTCTTCGTCCTGGCTGCCGAGGAGATGGCAGCCATCGCCGACCTGCGAAACGACGCTGACCAGGCCGATCGCTGCCGGGCAGCCTCGACCACGATGGCCGAGGTCGTCGAGACGGCCGGCTGGGACGGCGACTGGTTCCGGCGCGCCTACGACTTCTTCGGCAAGGTGATCGGCTCCAGGGAGTGCGAGGAAGGCCAGATCTTCATCGAGCCGCAGGGCATGTGCATCATGGCCGGGATCGGCCTCGACGACGGCAAGGCGGCCAGGGCGCTGGCCTCGGTCCGGGAGCGCCTCGCCACGCCGCACGGCATCGTGCTGCTCAACCCCGCCTATACGCGCTACTACCTGAACCTTGGCGAGATCTCGTCGTATCCGCAGGGCTACAAGGAGAACGCCGGCATCTTCTGCCACACCAACCCGTGGCTGATGATCGCCGAGGCCCGCGCCGGCAACGGCGAGGGCGCGCTGGACTACTACCTGCGAATCAACCCATCGGTTCGCGAGGCGATCTCCGAGATCCACCGTTGCGAGCCATATGTGTACGCCCAGATGATCGCCGGCAAGGACGCGCCGGCCCACGGGGAGGCCAAGAACTCCTGGCTCACCGGCACGGCCGCGTGGAACTTCGTCGCAATCAGCCAGTGGATCCTGGGCATCCGCGCCGAGCACAACGGCCTGCGTGTCGACCCGGTTGTGCCGGCGGATTGGGGCGATTTCAAGGTCACCCGGCGGTTCCGCGGGGCCCGGTACAGCATCACCGTCCGCAAGCCCAAGGGTGCGGTCGGTCGAGTGGCTCGACTTATCGTCGACGGCCGCGAGATTGCCGGTAGCCTGGCCCCGCTCCCGACCCGACCGGGCGAGTCGTTCGATGTCGAGGCCTTCGTCGGGTAGCATTCGGCTTGCGTCCAGCGGCGAACACGCTCGGTGCCGTCCATCGGGGCGACGGCGGAGGCGAGGTTTCGATGACTCTCAGTGACTGAAGTCAAGGCGTCTCCGGGCGCCAACCCGTATGGTTACTTCGACGAGGCGGCTCGCGAGTACGTCATCACCGGGCCGGATACGCCCACGCCGTGGCTCAACTACATCGGCGAGGGGCGCTACGGCGGCATCGTCTCCAACACCGGGGGCGGCTACTCGTTCGACCGCGACCCGCGCAATCGGCGAGTCACCCGCTATCGATACAACTCGATCCCGGTCGATCAGCCCGGTCGCTACGTCTACCTGCGCGACCAGGATTCGGGCGAGTACTGGAGCCCCACGGCCAGGCCGACCAGGGTCGCCCTCGAGGACTACGAGTGCCGCCACGGCACGGCCTACACGCGGATCTCCAGCTCGTTCAAGGGGATCGCCGCCGAGATCTTGTACTTCGTGCCGCCCAGCCCGGTCGACGATCCGGCGCCCTGCGAGCTGTGGGTTCTGCGGGTCCGCAACGACGGCACGGTCCCTCGACGCCTGCGCTCGTTCAGCTATGCCGAGTTCGGCTTCGCCGACGCCTTAGTCGATATGACGAACCTGGACTGGGCCCAGCACATCGTCTTCAGCACGTTCGAGAACGGGGTCATACGTGTCCAAACCAAGTTCAGGCCGCCGACCCTCTTCTTCGGCAGCAGCTTGGCCCCTGCCGGCTACACGTGCGACCGCGAGGATTTTGTTGGGCGCGGGCGAGATCTTGCCGATCCGATCGTCGTCGAGACGGGCACTCCCTCCAACTCCCCGTCGCCGCGCGGCAACAGCATCGGCTCGCTGACGCACGACATCGAGCTCGAACCGGGCGGAGAGCGGCAGATCGTGTTCGTCATGGGCGCCACCGACCGGCCGGCCGAGATCTCCCGTCTCGTGGCGCGCTTCGCCGATCCGGCGGAAGTGGCGGCCTCGTTCCGGGCTCTCCGCGACGACTGGGGCGCCTATCTCTCGCGCTTCACCGTCGAGACTCCCGACGCCGACACGAATGCGATGCTCAACTTCTGGAACCAGGTCCAGTGCCGGACGACGCTCCACTGGTCCCGCTTCGTCTCCGGTTACGAGACCGGCCTGGCCCGCGGCATAGGCACCCGCGACAGCGGCCAGGACACCCTGGGCATCATGCACACCGTCCCGGACCATGCTCGCCGCATGCTGACCATGATCTGGACGATGCAGTTCGCAGACGGCCACACCTGGCACCAGTTCTACCCGCTCACGCTCGAGGGCGGTCCCGGCCTCGCGGCGGAGTCTCCCGACGGGCCGCAGTGGTTCTCCGACGACCACCTCTGGCTGATCGTCTCGGTCTGCGCCTACCTTCGCGAGACCGGCGACTTCAACTACCTCGAGCAGAAAGTCCCGTACGTGGACCATGCCGAGGAGACGGTCTGGGAGCACATGCTCCGGGCCGTCGACTTCACGCTCGAACACCGCGGACCACACGGCCTGCCGCGCCCCGGCTTCTCCGACTGGAACGACACCCTCAACATCGACCACGGTTCGGGCAAGGCCGAGAGCGTCTGGACTGCCATGCAGTTCTGCCGGGCTATGCGCGATCTCGAGGAGCTATGCGGGAAGCTCGATCGACCGGCCGACGCCCGGCGCTTCGCCGGACTCCACGCCTCGATGGCCGCGGCGATCAACGAGCACGCCTGGGACGGTGCCTGGTACACGCGGGCCTTCGACGACGATGGGCTGCCGATCGGCGTTTCCGGCGCCACGCACCACGCCATCGACCTGATCCCCCAGAGCTGGAGCGTGCTCGGCGAGGTCGGGCCGGTAGAGCGGGCCGAGCAGGCCATGCGTTCGGCCGACGAGAAGCTCAACACCAGATTCGGCATTGCCATGCTGTGGCCGCCCTACGATGGCGCCGACGCGCGCGTCCGTGGAACTTCAACGTACGTGCCCGGGGCCAAGGAGAACGGCGGCATCTTCTGCCACGCCAATGCCTGGTCGATCGTGGCTGCAGCGATGCTCGGCCACGGCGATGAGGCGTACAAGTACTACCGCCAGATCCTGCCGCTCGCCCGGACGGACTCCGACCTGTATATGGTCGAGCCGTATACGTATCCGCAGAACATCTGCGGGCCGGCGCACCCGTGCTTCGGCATGGCCCGCAACGCCTGGCTGACCGGTACCGCGTCATGGACGTTCGTCGCCGCAACGCAGTGGATCCTGGGCATCCGGCCCTCCTACGAGGGCCTGCGCGTGGCCCCGGTTATGCCATCGGCGTGGCCCGGCTTCAAAGCTCATCGCGAGTTCCGGGGTACGGCCTATGAGATCAGGGTCACGCGCGAAGGGCCGGGCAACGACGTATCGCTCGTGGTCGACGGCGTGGCGGTGCCCGGCGACGTGGTTCCGCTGCCGTCGCCTGGGACGAGCACGGTTAAGGTGGACGTGGTGTTGGGGTGAGCGACCGGGCAAAGAGCGAGGACGACGGGTTGCCGGGAGCGTCTGGCGACTATCGGGGCCGTTCGACCTGCGCGTACGTGTTAACGACCGAACGAACCCGGAGGGCGTGGCGAGCTCGATCGATCGACCAACCGGGCGGGAGCGCGAACGACACGTCTGTCTGGCGGCGAGCCGCGAGGTCGAAGTAGTTGTCGCTGAAGACGACGTCGGCGCCGTCAAGCGAGAGCTCGACCCAGCGGGCCAGCGTGTCGGCTCGGAGCCGGACGAGTGCCCGGGCCGGTTCGGCCTCGACGACAGCTCCGGCCTCGACGGGGGCGCCTTCGGCCTCGACGGGGGCGCCTTCGGGGTCGACCCGTGCGTCGATTTCCGGAGGGCGGAGCGCCAGGTGCTTGTCCGGGACGAAAGGCGTGACGACCAGCGCGTGACTCGAGCCGGCCTCGAGCAGCTCGGCGACCAGAACCTGCGACCGCCTGTCCTCGATCGAAACAGGCACATCGACGCTGCAGACGGAGGTCGTCGCCAACCCAGGCGCCTCCACCGGCATGCTGCCGGCCGCCACCACCTCGCCATCGAGCCGCTCCAGGGTCCAGCGGATCTCGCCGCGCCACGCCCTCGGCAGGTCGTTGGTGACGGAAAGCGTGGCGGTCACGCCGTTGCCGGCCTTGCCGCTCGCTGCCTCGCCGGCCACCGAACAGGACAGGAGCACCGGCGCGTAGAACCGCCGCGTGGCGTAGTGGAGCGCCTTCCAGCGCCCGAAGTAGTCGATGCTCGACCAGGAAGACACCGGCCAGCAGTCGTTCAGCTGCCAGAACAGCGTGCCGCCGCAACGGGCTCGCTCGCGCCGCCAGTGCTCCACGCCCACGCGCATCGCCTCGGCCTGCAGGACCTGGCTCAGGTAGACTAGCCCGTCGAAGTCGCGGGGCAGTCGGAACTGCTGGGCCATGTAGTAGAGGATGCGGGCGTTGCCGGCCGGGCAGCGCTGGTGATGGTCGAGGAGCGGCGAACCCAGGTTCCAGTCGTCTGGATCCGGCGCGAACGCCGCGACCGTCGCCAGGGCCGGCAGCGACTCGAAACCGAACTCGCTGACGAACCGGTAGGTCTCGCGGCCATAGGCGGAGAACGGCGCAAGTCCGTGCCAGACGATCCACTCGTGCTCGTCACCGCGACCACCGCCGATCGGCTCCTCCAGCGGCCGTCCCGACGAAGGCGAGCTTGGCCAGTAGGGAGTGGCCGGATCCTCGACCGCGACCCATGCGGGCAGCGTCTGGGAGAAGAAGCGCAGGTATGCCTCGCGGAGGTCTTCGTTCCCGGGCCGGCTCCAGCCCCAGTTCGTCCAGCCCCGTTCCATCTCGTTGTTGCCGCACCACAGGGCCAGGCAGGGGCGATGCCGCAGCCGGCGCACCTGCTCGCGGACCTCGGACTCGACGCCGGCGAGGAAAGCGGGGTCGGTCAGCGGGTAGACGCTGCAGGCGAACATGAAGTCCTGCCAGACGAGGATGCCGTGGCGGTCGCACAGGTCGTAGAACGTCTCGGTCTCGTAGTGGCCGCCGCCCCAGATCCGGATCATGTTGTGGTTTGCATCAGCCGCGGCGCCGAGCAGCGCGCCGAGCTGCGCTGCGGTCACCCTCGCCGGGAAGGAGTCGGCCGGAATCCAGTTGGAGCCCCTGGCGAAGACCGGCACGCCATTCACGACGAATGTGAACGACTCGCCCCACTGGTCGGGCTCGCGCCGAAGCTCGAGCGTTCGCAGGCCAACCTGGTAGCGCCGGACGTCGAGCGTTCGATCTCCGCCGGCCAGCTCCACGTCGATCTGGTAGAGCGGCTGGCCTCCGAGGCCGTTAGGCCACCAGAGCTCGGGATCGGCGATATCTATCGCGAGGCTGGCGACCGAACGCTCCGCCGGCACGACCGACCGGACGAGATCGACTCGTCCGTTCGGCTGCTCGACACGCACGACGGCCTCGAGCTCGCCCGAACGACCGGGTGCCCGGTCGACCTGCACCTCCGCCGCGATCCCCGCCCGACCGCCCTCGAGCGACTGCGAGAGCCGGACGTCGGCCAGCCGGCCGACGCTCCAGCCCTCCATTCGTGCGCCCTGCCAGAAGCCGATGTTCGGCAGCTTGGGGCCCCAGTCCCAGCCAAACTGGCACGGCGCCTTGCGCAGGTAGGGTGCGCCGGCGAGCTGGCCGTTGGGGGAGTCGAGGTGCCTGATCGCCTCCAGCTCGGCTCCCCGGCGTACGGCCGATCGGAAGACCACGGCCAGCTCGTTCGAGCCGGGCCGAATCAAGCCGGTGATTTCCCAGCGCCACGCACGAAACATGTTGTCCGCGCTGCCCAGCCGTTCTCCGTTGAGGCGGACTTCAGCCAGGGTGTCGAGGCCGTCGAAGACAAGGGCGAGGCGCTCCTCCGCGGCGAGGCCGGCCTCCGCGACGAAGTCGCGCCGGTACTCCCAGTCGCGATCCGCGACCCACCCGACGCGCAGCTCTTGGTCGCCCACGAACGGATCGGGTATGCGTCCCGCGGCCATGAGGTCGAGATGGACTCCGCCGGGAACCACGCCGGGCAGCCACTCTTCCGTGCCGCACTCGCGCATCTGCCAGGTTCCATTGAGCGACTGCTCGATCACGCGTCCCTCGCATCGGTCGCGCCCCGCTTGGCGGGCGAGGCCACGACATTCTTGCGCGCCGCACCGCTCCGCGACGGCGCCACCCATTGCTTGAGGAGTCTCCGCTACGGCGGCCCCTGGGAGCGAAGCCGACGCCCGACTTCGGACCCGTTTAGCTTCGCTTCTTGACGAAGTCCACCAGTTCAGGCAGATAGCCGTGGGCGAGGCAGACGACCGTGTCGGCCCCGCCGTAGTAGACGGTCAGCCGGCCGGTGGGTCGGTCGAGCAGGGCCGCACATGGGAACACGACGTTCGGCACGTCGCCGATCTGCTCGTACGGGACCTGCGGCGAGATCAAGTAGTCGCGGCTGCGGGCGATCACCTTCCACGGCTGATCGAGGTCGAGCAAAGCGGCGCCCATCGAGTACACGAAGCCGTTGCAGGATGTCAGGACGCCGTGGTAGATCAGCAGCCAGCCTTCGGGCGTCTCGATCGGCGTCGGTCCGGCGCCGATCTTCGTCGATTCCCACGTCAGTGGGCGCGTGGCCATGACGTGTCTGTGGCGACCCCAATGGATCAGGTCAAGGCTCTCCGACAGGTAGATGTCACCAAAGGGCGTGTGACCGTTGTCGCTGGGCCGCGACAGCAGCAGGTAGGAGCCGCCCACTTTGCGCGGAAAGAGGACGCCGTTGCGGTTGAACGGCAAGAACGCGTTGTCGAGCTGATAGAACCTGTCGAAGTCGTACGTGTAGCCGACGCCGATGGTCGGGCCGTGGTAGCCGTAGCACCAGGTCACGTAGTAACGATCCTCGAGCCATGTGACCCGGGGGTCGTAGGCATGCTCGAAGCGTTCCTGGATCTCGCTCACGCGAGCGTCAGTGGCATGCCATTCGATCGTCTCCTGCTCGAGCGTCCAGTTGACGCCGTCGGCGCTGCGGCCGGCGTGGAGGTTCATCTCGCGCGTCGTATCGTCGACGCGGAAGACTCCGGCGAAGCCCGGGCCGAAGGGCACCACCGCCGAGTTGAAGATGCTGTTGGAGCGCTCGATCAGATCTCTCTTGATGATCGGGTTGCGGCTGGACCGCCACAGGACCGCGCTGGAGTCGGCCGGACGGTCTTCCCACGGGATGTTCGGGAGCGCGTCGGCCGGCGCGGCGCCCGCGGTGGGGAGTAACAGTCCGTCGACGGCGTCCATCATGGCCCCTTTCGCTACGCCGGCATGGGATCAGCACGAAGGGCGGCGGTGCCCTCTTCCGGCTGCGCTGCCGGTTCCACGGCTCGGGTGGTCTCGCGCTCAACCAGCGTGGGCCGGACAAATGTCTGTGTAACGCACTCCTTGCCGAACTCGAGGCGATGGGCGAGCAGCGTCACCGCCAGCCGGCCCATGCCGACTTTGTCAACGGCCATCGTCGTCAGCGCAGGGTGGACGAACCCCGCCAGATCGATGTCGTCGTAGCCCACGACCGAGAGCCGGTTGGGCACCTCGATTCCCTCCTGCCTGGCTGCCTGGAGGAGGGCGACTGCCACGAGGTCGTTGGCGCAGAAGACGGCGGTGACTTCGGGGTGAGCCTTGAGGTAGGCCAGTGCGACCACGGCGGCCGACTCCGGTTGCCAGTACAGGGCATCGACGTAATGGGGAGTCAGTCCGGCCTCGGCGAGGACCTGCTCATAGCCACGGCGTCGCTGCAGAATGCTGGGGTAGGCCTGCGGCTCGGTCGCCAGGACCGCGATGTTGCGGTGGCCCAGCGAGACGAGATGCTCGACCGCGATCCGCGCCCCGCCGACGTTGTCCATCACTACCGAATCGAAGGCGTCGTCATCCGCATACGCGTCAACCAGGATGGCCGGAGGCGCGGCCTGGAATATCGCCGTGGTAGCCGGCGAGAGATGCGTGCCGACCACGATCAGGCCGTCGCAGGTTCGGTTGGTGACGATGCGCGGGAGCTCGATGGGGTACTGGTGCTGGTCGACCGCCATGGTCGCCAGCATCAAGTCCACGTGGTGGCTCCGGCAGCTCGCCTGGATGCCGGCTATGACCGGGGCGTAGAAGCGATTCGCTTCCTGGATACCGCCGTGCACCGGGTTGATCACGAGGCCGAAGGTAATCGGCTTCTGGTGCTGGCGCGACCCGCCCGTCACAGGACGGTAGCCGAGTCTCCTGGCGGCGTCGACGACACGCGTGCGGGTGGCTTCCGAGACGCCAAGCTTGCCCCGCAGAGCCAGGGACACGGCGGCCGGAGACAGCCCAACAGCAGCCGCGACGTCTGCCAGCGTGGCAGGCCTTGTTTCTTGGCTCTTCGGCACGCCCCTCCCTCGCTTTAGTGAAGACTTCAGTGCATGATATCAGCCGGCGTTTTCGCAGGTCAACCTAATGCGGGACGCTTTTCAGCTCAAAGGGGGGATTGGGGCCGGATCGGGGGCCCGGTTGGGGCTATATCGGAGGTGATTACTGAAGGTTTTAGCACTTTCGCAGATTGACAGACTACTAAACGTGATCTACTGTCCGGTTGTCGATCTCTAGCCCCGTCACAAGGGAGACTTACGGAGTTAGTGATCTGGCATAGCCATGCGGGGCGTCCAGCGTGCCTGAGTGTGGTCAGGCCTGAGGCGTTGCCCCTGTGTTCCGCATGGGAAGGGAGGAAAGGGATGCAAATGGGCAAATCCAGGGTTCTAGCTCTGCTTGCCGCTGCGAGCATCGTCGCGTCCGCGTGCGGCAGTTCGACCGCGTCGCCGACCACCGCACCTGCGCCCACTCAGGGAGGCGTGCAGCCGACCGCAGTCGCCCCGACCGCCGCTCCGAGCGCGACCGGCCTTCCGGCGACGGACGCGACTGTCTACCCGCGCGCGCAGACCCTGTATACCAGCGGTAAGCAGTGGGGCGCTCCGTCCACCTGGAACCCGCTGGATCCGAACGCCGCGATGGGCGTCGTGGGCCTCCAGTACGAGACCCTCTTCCTGTATGACCCGATCAAGGATGTCTACACTCCCTGGCTCGCTTCGGGCGGGTCGTGGGATTCCACCAATACGACGTACACGATCAACGTCCGCCAAGGCGTGACCTGGTCCGACGGCTCCGCCTTCACGGCCGCCGACGTCGCCTTCTCGATTAACCTTTACCAGAACACGACGCTTGGCTCCGACCTGTTCACATTCGTCAAGGCAGTGACGGCCAGCGGTAACAACGTTGTCGTCACGTTCCAGGGAACCCCGGCGTACCAGGAATGGATGCAGGACCTTTACCAAATGCCGATGGTCCCGGCGGCGATCTGGACGCAGTACAACAACGAGAACATCTTCAAGTTCCTGAACCAGAACGGCGTTGGCACCGGCCCGTACATGTACAAGACGGCCGCCCAGGACCGCATGGTGTGGGTCAAGAACCCGAACTGGTGGGCGACCAAGGCCCTCGGCCTTAGCGTCCAGCCCACGTACATCGTTGAC
>DASWZK010000142.1:0-10119 GCA_036404515.1 Candidatus Limnocylindrales bacterium | reverse complement strand
CGTTCCGGTGATCTGGCTCGACCTAAGCGCGGAGCAGGCCCGCCTCCTGGGCCTTGCCCTCAACAAGATCTCGGGATCCTGGGACGAAGCCCTGCTGACCCGGCTGCTCGCCGACCTGCAATCAATCCCCGATCTCGACCTCTCCCTGTCGGGCTTCGACGAAGACGAGGTGAAGGAGCTGCTGCGTTCGCTGGAGACCCGCGAGAAGCGCGAGCAGGTTGAGAGCTTCAACCTCGACGAGGCATTGGAGGAGGCGCGGCGGTCACCTCGCGCGAAGCCTCGCGATCTCTGGGCCCTTGCGGACCACCGCTTGCTGTGCGGGGATGCGACGAGCGCCGACGATGTCGGCCGCGTGCTCGGGGGGAGGTCGGCCGCGATGTCCTTCACGGACCCGCCGTACAACGTGGACCTCGGCCACCACGGTGGTCAGCAGCGGGGAGCGAGGCGTCGACGGATCGCCAATGACGCCCTCGATCCGCTCGCCTGGGAGGGGTTCGTCCGAGCCTGGGGGCGGAACTTGCTCACCTCGGTCGATGGGGCGATCTACTGCTGCATGAGCAGCAAGGAGCTGCCCCTGGTCAGCCGGGTCCTCGCCGAGGAGGGCGGCCATTGGAGCGACACGCTCATCTGGCGCAAGGACCGCTTCGTCCTGGGTCGGGCCGACTACCAACGCGGGTACGAGCCGATCTGGTATGGCTGGCGGGAGGGTGCCTCCCATCACTGGTGTGGCGACCGCGACCAGGACGACGTTTGGGACATCGCTCGGCCTTCTGATGCGCCGCTCCATCCGACGATGAAGCCGCTCCCGCTAATGGAGCGCGCGATCGAGAACAGCAGTCGGGCTGGTGACCTCGTCCTCGATCCCTTCCTCGGCTCGGGTTCGACCCTGATCGCCGCAGAGAGAACTGGCCGGGTCTGCGCGGGGATCGAGCTCGATCCGATCTATGCCGAAGCAGCCGTGAGGCGCTGGGAGCACTTCAGTGGCCAGATTGCGGTCCGCCTCGATGGCTGAGCCGCGGTCGGTCGGGCTCACGCACACGGCGGCCCCGTGGCCCTGTCGGGCCCTCGTCAGGGGGCCGCTGACCGGCGGCTGTGGACCCCGCCGAACCCCACACTATCGCCAGATAGTGCCGGTTCACCGGCCAGTCTTGACCAGCGGACAGGCATGGTGAACCGCGGCTGCACCTTCGAGATGGCCGACGGCCTCGCCTGCCGGGCGCCGGCGATGCGCGGCCAGAGTCACTGCTATTGGCACGACCCGTCCCGCCTCGAGGAGGCGGCCGATGCGCGCCGCCTCGGAGGGCTGCATCAACGCAAGGCCACGAGCCTGGCCGCGGTCTACGACTTCGCCGGACTTCGCACCGTCGAGGGAGCCCAGCGCCTCCTTGAGACCGCCGCGCTTGAGACGTTCGCGCTCACCAACTCGACTGCCCGAAACCGCGCCCTGATCGCCGCCGCCAAGACAGCGCCGAAGCTCATCGAAAACGCCGAGCTTCGAGCCGACGAGGCCCTGGCCCCACCCCTCGCCTTGCGCCAGCCGTCACACCTGCCCGAGCACATCCGAGCGGATGCGCAGAGCGACCGCCTAGCACCGGCTCTGTGGCTCGGAACGCGCGTCAGCCGGTTTCGATCCCTGATCGAGCATCCTCTTTTCAGTGCTATCTACGGTCGCATGGTCAACGGCGAGTCCCCCATGCGTATCGCCGCCTGGGTGCAGGCGAGCGTGCCGGCCGACGATCCGTTCGGCCCGAGCCGGATCACATACCCGGCCCTGTGGCGGCGCCTCTACCGCTTCCGCGACGCGTTGCCGCCCGAGACCGTAATCGTCGGCGGCTACATCAACAAGTTCGCCTCGGCCGAAGCGTCGCTCAACCTGCTCACCGAGTTCGACACCCTGATCCGGCTCCAGCGCGCCCGGATCAGCAAGTTCGCCGAGAAGGAGACTGGCCTTTCGGCCCCGCAAGAGCAGGTGCGGCGCGAGATCGAGACGCTAGGGCAGCTGCTGGCGCGCCGGCTCTCGGTGGCAATTGCCCTGGGGTTACATCCGGGCGCCCTCGATCCATCACGGCCGCTGTACGTCGGGGGCACCACCGTCCAGGTCAACGTCGGCGGGCCGACGCCGGAGGCGCGCCGCTACGCCGAGCTCCTCGAGCAACGGCCCGAGCTCGTGGTCTCGATGACCGAGCTGTTCGATCGGCTCGACGGGATCATCGAAGGGAACGTGGTCGATGGTGACGTTGGACCCACGTGAGCTGACGCCGATCGACGTTCGCTGGCTCCGCTCCCTGTACGACCCGTGGCGGTGGGCGTCGGAGACAGCGCGCATCCGGCTGCCCAAGTCGGCGGGCGTCATGGATCTGGCGAGCCGTCCGTTCCTGCGCGATGTGTATCGCGACATGGCGCCCGAAATCGTGGTGATGAAGGGTGCCCAGCTCGGCATGTCGACTACCGCGCTCGTGCGAGCGATGTGGCTGCTGACGTCGTTTGCCACGACGGCCATCTACACGATGCCGACCGCACGCGACGTGGGCAAGTTCACCCAGGGCCGGATCAACCCGATCGTGCGCTCCTCGCAGTACCTGCTCGACCGCATCATCGACGTCGACTCGGTGATGCAGAAGCAGTTCGTGGTCGCGCCCGGGCAGCTCGAGGGGCGCCGTCAGCATGGCCTGGCGTTTGCGGGCCCGCGCTCGACGATCTACTTCTCAGGAGCATCGAGCGAGAAGGACGCGGTCTCGATTGACGCCGACCTGCTGATCCACGACGAGGAGGACCTCTCCAATCCGCAGATCGTCGACCAGTTCGAGCATCGTCTCGATGCCTCGCGCTTCGGCTGGAAGTTCCACCTCTCAACGCCGCGACTGCCGGGGGCCGGCATCGACGCGGTGTTCGGGGTCACCGACAAGCGCCGCTGGCTGGTGCGCTGCGCTGGGTGCGTGGCTGAGTTCGAGATGGCGTTCCCCGGTGGGCCCTGGCCGTATGCCAACATCGAGCCCGACCCGACCGGCTGGACCGAGGGCGACTGGCTGCGCTGGGAGCAGGACGGGCGACCGGCACGGTTCTTCTGCCACCGTTGCGGGCGCAGCCTGACACCGCAGGATCGTGCCGCCGGGCGCTGGGTGGCTGAGGCCCCGATGCCCGGGCGCCCGCACGGCTACGCGATCAGCCAGCTCTCGGCCCCCTGGCTGGACGCTGCCAAGATCCTGCTCTCGTATCGCAAGCACCCGTGGCGCTCGGACTTCTGGAACCTCACGATGGGCATTCCCTGGGACGAGGGCACGAACGCCTTCACCGAGGCCGCGATCACGTCGCGCTGCGACGAGACGAAGCCGATGGCACTGACCGGCGCGGGCGCCACGATGGGGGTCGACGTCGGCGCGAAGTTCGACGTCGTGGTGGGTACCCGCGATCCTTCCGGTGCGCCCCGGACGGTCTGGTTTGGCCGGGTCGACAGTTACGAGGACCTTGACGTCCTGATGCGTCGGTATGGTGTGGCAACCTGCGTCATCGACGCCGCACCAGAGGAACACGCCACCCGCGCATGGGCGGCTCGGTACAACCGCATGTCAACGTCACCCGCGGTGCACTCGCACATCGTGGTCTGGCGCGCCTCGTACGGGTCGAGCGCGCGGCCCGGAGTCGCAGCACAGGTGAACTGGAACGAGGAGACCGGAGTGGTCGTGGCGCCGCGGACGGAGATCCTGTCGCGTTCGGCGGACGAGTTGCTCGCCCGCCGGATCCTACCGCGGTATGAGCCGACCGAAGCATGGCGCTCGTACGTCGCGCACCACGTCGCCTCGAAGAAGGTGCCGATCTGGGTCCGCGGTCTCGAGACCGAGCGGGTGCTAGACCACTACGAGTGGCACGAGGTTGGCCCCGACCACCTCTTCCACGCCGCTACCTACGAGATGATTGCTCGGCAGGCTCCCCACGCTATGGTCGCCCCGCCCGTGGGCCTGATCACGACCCGGCGCGGCAAGGCCCTCGAGGGGAGGTCATGGGCCGGAGCAGGGCAATACGAGACGCCTGTTCAGCGCGGTCCAGCCCTATTGGTCGGTCTTCGAAGAGGGACACGATGAGTTCAGCGCGGACTCGATGCTGCCCCGACCCATCGACCCAGATGGTCCGGGTGTCGCCGCGCCTTTGGGAACTCGCGATGGGCCGAAAGGAAGCCGCCGGGACTCCGATCCATGTATTTCAGAGTGTTCGACCCAGGAAGTTCGGATTCTGGGACACCCGTGCGCTAGGCTGTGAGGCGACGTCCGGTCGACTCTCCGGACGGAGAGGGAGGCCAGCCATGGGCGACGCCAAGCAGGGCGTACTTACCGGGTCGGAGGCCGAGCCCGAGACCAAGGCCGCGGCCCACCGTGTGATTGTCAGCGGCGACGTGACCATAGACTGGAACCTGGCGCGGACCCGAAAGCTGGCCGATCCCGCGATCGCATGGAACGCCGCCGATCGAACAGAGATGTACGGCCAGCCGGGCGGGGCCGCGCTCATCGCCGGCCTGATGAGCGAGGTTGCGGCAACGCTTGCTGCCGAAGGTGTCGCCGTCGAAGTTGCTGGTCCCGGCTCTCCCTTCGTGACGATCGTCCCGGGCGACCCCCGCTTCAACCACTCTTACGCCATCTGGTCCAAGTTCCCGCGTCGACAAGGCGATCGAGATCGCAGCATCTGGCGAGTCGAGGAGTTTCTTGGGCTCGATCGAGCGACGACGCCCGAAGCGGCCGGAGCGGGCACGGGGACTGCCACCCATGCCTACGATTCCGACCTGGTGATCCTCGACGACGCCGACCTTGGGTTCCGCGCCACGCCGGAGCGCTGGCCGGCGGCCCTCGGCCTCGCGGACGGCGCGGCCGCGCCCTTGCCTGACGTGCCGCAGCCTTGGGTCTTGCTCAAGATGGCCTGCCCGGTCGCGTCGGGCGAGCTCTGGCGACGGCTGCTGCGCCTGCACGCCGTGCGTCTTGTCGCGGTGATGACGCTCAACGACCTGCGTCTGAGCGACGTGAAAGTAAGTCGCGAACTCTCCTGGGAGCGGACGGCGGGCGATCTCGCGAGGGAACTCCGCCGTCACCCGGCGGTCAACGGGCTCATCGACTGCGCCCATGTGGTTGTCTCAATGGGCACCGGCGGCGCCGTGCTCCTGTCTCGGCGCGAGACGCCCGACGGCCATCTCGACCAACTGAACATGCCCGACTGCCACGTCTTCTTCGATCCTGAGGCGATCGAGAACAGCTGGGCGGAGCAGTACCCCGGGGCCATGATCGGCTACACCTCTTGCTTGGTTGGAGGCATTGCCCGCGAGCTGTTGCTCGATCCCGAGAAGCCCAACGTCCATCGCGGCGTGAGCGGCGGGCTGGCGGCGGCGCGGGCGCTGCACCTTGCCGGATACGGCGCCGCGGAACCCGAGCCCGGTCGGGCCGGCCTTGCGTTCCCCGCCGGCGATATCGCGAAGGAGCTGACCAGGGAGCCGCGAGGGTTCGCGGCCGCCGAGATCGCTCAGCCGGCCTCCGAGTCCTGGTCCATCCTCGAGGGTCGTTACCCGGAGGGCCTCGAGCCGGTCGCCGAGGCAGTCGCTCTAAAGGGCGTGGAGGTTGCTCTCAGGGGCGTCCCTCGCGGCAGCTTCGGCAAGTTCCTGACCGTCGATCGGGGCGAGATAGAGGGTTTCCGCAGCATCCGGGCGCTCATGCGGGAGTACGACTCCGATCCCGCCCCGCGCCCGCTGAACATCGCCGTTTTCGGGCCTCCCGGCGCCGGCAAGTCGTTCGGGGTCAAAGCGGTCGCCAAGTCGGCCCTGGACCCCGACCGGATCGAGGAACTCCCGTTCAACCTCTCCCAGATGCGCGATCCCGCGGATCTGGCCGACGCGCTGCACCAGGTCCGTGACGCCGGCTTGCGCGGCAAGCTCCCGTTCGTGCTCTGGGACGAGTTCGACTCTGACCTCGGCGGTGTCTCGTTTGGCTGGCTGCGCCACTTCCTGGCGCCGATGCAGGACGGCACCTTCCAGCAGGGCCAGATCCTCCACCCGATCGGCAAGGCCATCTTCGTGTTCGCCGGCGGCACAAGCGTTCGACTGGCCGATTTCGCGGGGAATCGGAGCACGGAGTTCCGCCTGGCCAAGGGGCCCGACTTCGCCAGCCGGCTCAAGGGTCACGTGGACATCGTCGGGCCGGACCCGCGCGGGGGCGATCCCGAGGCCGATCCCTACTACCGCATCCGGCGGGCCATTCTGCTGCGCTCCATGCTCTGGAACGCCCGGCGCGGCCTCTTCAGCAGCGAAGACAAGATTGATCGCCTCGCGATCGATCCGGGCGTCCTGCGGGCTTTCCTCGAGGTCCGCTCGTACCGCCACGGCGCGCGATCTCTGGAGACGATCGTGGCCATGAGCACCCTCCACGGGAAGAGCCGCTACGAGCGCTCGGCATTGCCGGCGGCGGACCAGCTCGACGCCCACGTCGACGCCCGCGAGTTCCTATCGATCGTCGACCGCTATATCCCCGAGGGCCAACTGCTCGATGCGCTCGCCGAGGTGGCACACATCGAGTACTGCGCCGAGATGCTCGAGCGCGGCCACGCCTGGGGTGGGACGTCCGAATACCTCTCAGGCCATCCGATGCTGGCGCCGTTCGCGGGCCGCAAGGCCACCCTCGACACGATGCCGGCGCTAGTCGACTACGGACAACTCTCCGAGCACCTCAAGGAGCAGAACCGCGGAGAAGCTCGCGACCTTCCCGACAAGCTGGCCGTCCTGGGCTACGTCCTTCGTCAGGACGCGCCCGCAGGGGCGCCCGCAGTCCACATCGATCCGGCGGACCATCGGGTCGAGCTGCTTGCGAAGCGGGAGCACATGCGCTGGGTCGCCCGCAAACTCAAGACCGGCTGGCGATATGGCGATCCGCGCGACGACGCGAAGAAACTGCATCCGAGCATCCGGCCGTGGGAGGAGCTTTGGGAGGAGGAGCGAGCGAAGGACCGCCTGCTCGTCCTGCACCTGCCGGAAATTGTCACGGCGGCCGGAATGACGCTCGCCCGCCTGGACGATCTAGAGCCGCTCCGGATCGGAGTCACCGGCCATCGGGTACTGGCCGAGACGGACCTCGTCATGGGCGGCATCGAGAAAGCACTCGCCCGGATCGAGGCGGGCCATCCGGGGCGGTCGCTCGTGGTCGTATCTTCGCTCGCCGAAGGCGCCGATCGGCTCGTGGCGGAGGCAGTCCTGCGCCGGCCGGGCGCTAGGCTGGAGGCGATCCTGCCGCTGTCCAAGTTCGACTACCTCAACGACTTCGCGTGGCCCGATTCGAAGGAGGAGTTCCTGCGCTTCCTCGCCCGAACCGACGACGTCGTCGAGCTGCCGGCGCGCGCCAGTCGCGACGAGGCTTACGCCGCGGCCAACGATCGCGTCCTCGACGGAGTCGACGTCCTCGTCGCGGTCTGGGATGGCAACGACGCCCAAGGCCAGGGCGGAACCGCCCAGGTCGTCGCCCGCGCCCGAGCCCGCCGCGTGCCCCTCGCCTGGGTCCACGCTGGCAATCGCAAGCCGGGCACGATGGAGCCGACCTCCCTGGGGCCGGAGCAGGGCCTGTCCACGTACGAGGGACTGTAGCGGCGGCAAGGGGGCCACGATGTCCGACGGTGCCGGATCAGGCGAAGAGCTCTCGCGGTCCTTCAGGGATGCTGGGTGAAGCGAGAGGGAGAGAGGTAGTTCGGTGGCGCAAAGCCGGAAGACCGTTCGCGTCTCCACCATCAGGCCCTTTCGTGACATGCACGCACAAAGGGACCACCCGGTCAAGGTGTTCTTCCCGGGGTTGCCAGAGCGAATGGCGAAGCGACGCCTCTACCTCGTCGACATCGAACCTGCGCTGGGGGATCACAGAAGAGGACGCAGAGCGGGGCAGGTCTCCCGGAGGCCGCTTTCATGATCCGCCCGACGACTAGGCCAGGCTCGTGATCTCCGAAGATTGGGAACGCCATGGCTGACGTGTTCATCTCCTACTCCCGGAAAGACATCGCCTTTGCCCGCCTGCTGAACGAGGCCCTCAGCCAAAGCCAGCTTGAGACGTGGATCGACTGGGCGCGCATCCCGATAGGCGAGAAGTGGTGGGACGAGATCTGCGCCGCTGTTGAGCAGTCGGATGTCTTCCTGTTCATCATCAGCCGCCATTCGGTTGGCTCGGACGTGTGCAAGGCCGAAGTCGGCCAGGCGCTCAGCCACAACAAGCGCGTCATCCCGGTCATCGTCGACGCTACTCCCGAGGCCGCCATCCGCGAGTTCATACCCGACCTGACCGCCATCAACTGGATCATCTTCCGCCAGGACGACGTCTTTCAGATCGAGACGCGGCCCGACGACAGCCTGCCGCCGGAAGAGCAGGTCGCGGCGCTGCCTACTGAGCCGCAGTTCCGCCAGGCGCTCGAAAAGCTGAACACCGCGATCCAGACCGACTGGGCTTGGGTGAAGGCGCAGACGCGGCTGGAGACGCGAGCGCAGGAATGGGACAGGCACGTGCGGGAGGGCAGCCGGCTCCTGCGCGGCAAGGACCTGCAAGAGGCGGAGGGATGGCTGGCCCAGGCGAACTCCAAGAAGGATCCGCAGCCCACCGACGTGCAGCGCCAGTACGTACTCGCCGGCCGGAAGGCGGAAAGCCGCCGCCAGAGGCTGACTCTGGCGGCCAGCCTAGGAGCATCGGGCGTCATCTCCATCTGCCTGGTAATTGCCGTCGTCCTCGGAACGCTGGCCGTCCAGGCCCAACAGGCCGCCCAGAGGAACCTGGCACGCTCCGAGAACCTGCGCCTGGCCGCTGAGGCCCAGAACATACTGGCTCAGCCGTACGGGAATGTTGAGACAGCCGCTCTGCTGAGCCTTCGCGCCCTCCAGGGAGGCTACATACCACAGGCCGATGCTCCCTTGCAGGAGAGCCTGCCCCGCCTGTATGCCACGCAAACCTTCATCGGGCACACTGACACTGTCGAAAGCGTGGCCTTCTCGCCGGATGGGAAGTACGTGCTGACGGGGAGCGATGACAAGACCGCGAAACTGTGGGACGCCGTCAGCGGCGCGGAAGTGCGCACCTTCAGCGGGCACACAGCCAAAGTCGAAAGCGTGGCCTTCTCGCCGGATGGGAACTACGTGCTGACGGGGAGCGCGGACAACAGCGCGAAGCTGTGGGACACGGCCACAGGCGCATTAGTGCGCACCTTCAGCGAGCAGACGAGCACCGTCAGGACGTCGGTCGAGATGAAGCGCTCGAGCCACAGTGTGGCCTTCTCACCGGATGGGAAGTACGTGCTCACGGGGAGCGACGACGGTACCGCGAAGCTGTGGGATGCTGCCACGGGGGCGGTGGTGCGCACCTTCAGCGGGCACACGAACATTGTCAGGAGCGTGGCCTTTTCGGCGGATGGGAAGTTCGTGCTCACGGGGAGCTTGGACAATACCGCGAAGCTGTGGGACGCCGCCACGGGTGCGGAACTGCGCACCTTCGTGCTTCATGGTTGGGTCTTGAGCGTGGCCTTCTCGGCTGATGGGAAGTACGTGCTTACGGGGGGTACAAACGACGATCCGATGCTCTGGGATGCCGCCACGGGTGCGGTAGTGCGCACCTTCAGCGGGGACGCGAGCGGTGCTATTGGCGTGGCCTTCTCGCCGGATGGGAAGTACGTGCTGACGGGGAGCCTGGGGCAGCAGACCGCGAAGCTCTGGGATGCCGCCACGGGTGCGGTAGTGCGCACCTTCAGCGGGCACACGGACTCTGTCAACAGTGTGGCCTTCTCGCCGGATGGGAAGTACGTGCTGACGGGAAGCGCGGACAAGACGGCGAAGCTGTGGGATGCCGTCAGCGGCGCGGAAGCGGGCACCTTAACCGGGCACACGGACACTGTTGCAAGCGTGGCCTTCTCACCGGATGGGAAGTACGTGCTTACGGGGAGCGCGGACAAGACGGCGAAGCTGTGGGATGCCGCCAGCGGCGCGGAACTGCGCACCTTCAGCGGGCACACGGACTCTGTCGAATGCGTGGCCTTCTCGCCGGATGGGAAGTACGTGCTGACGGGGAGCAACGACAAGACGGCGAAGCTGTGGGACGCCGCCACCGGCGCGGAAGTGCGCACCTTCAGCGGGCA
>DASWZK010000141.1:0-46132 GCA_036404515.1 Candidatus Limnocylindrales bacterium | reverse complement strand
GGATGGGTCCAGGCGCGTGACGACGACCAAAAGCGGCCCCAAGGTTCCATATCGCTGCAGTTTCTGCGGCAAGAGCCAGGAGCAGGTTCGCAAGCTAATCGCGGGCCAGGGCGTCTATATCTGCGACGAGTGCATCAACCTTTGCCAGGAGATCATCGAAGAGGAGATGCTCGAGTCGCCGCGCGCCAAGCCGCAGGTCGCCAAACTGCCCAACCCGCGCGGCATCAAGGTCGCCCTCGACCAGTACGTCATCAGCCAGGACAAGCCCAAGAAGGTCCTCTCGGTGGCCGTCCACAACCACTACAAGCGGGTCAACGCCGGCCACCAGATCGACGACGTCGAGCTCCAGAAGTCGAACGTCCTCCTTGTCGGTCCAACCGGCTCCGGCAAGACGCTGCTGGCCCAGACCCTGGCCAGGATCCTCGACGTGCCGTTCTGTATCGCCGACGCCACGTCCCTGACTGAGGCCGGCTATGTCGGCGAAGACGTGGAGAACATCCTGCTTCGCCTGATCCAGGCCGCCGACTTCGACGTGGCTCGGGCCCAGCGCGGCATCATCTACATCGACGAGATAGACAAGATCGCCCGCAAAGCAGACAACCCGTCGATCACTCGGGACGTCTCAGGCGAGGGCGTCCAGCAGGCGCTGCTGAAGATCCTCGAGGGTACGCTGGCCAACGTTCCACCTCAGGGCGGCCGCAAACACCCGCATCAGGACTTCATCCAGATCGACACGACGAACATCCTCTTCATCTGCGGCGGCGCGTTCGATGGCATCGACAAGATTATCGAGGAGCGGGTCGGGAAGCGGTCGATGGGCTTCGGTGCCGAGAACCACACGCCCGTTGTGGACCAGGAGAGGATCCTCGAGCGGCTCATGCCGGAAGATCTCCTCAAGTACGGTCTGATCCCCGAGTTCGTCGGGCGGCTGCCGGTCGTGGTCACGCTGACATCGCTGACCGCCGAAGACCTGGTCCGGGTTCTCACCGAGCCGAAGAACGCAATTACCCGCCAGTTCCAGAAGTTCCTCTCCCTCGACAAGGTCGATCTGGTCTTCACACCGGCTGCGCTGCAGGCCGCGGCCGAGGTGGCGATCACCCGCAAGACCGGCGCCCGCGCCCTTCGCTCGATCGTGGAGGAGGCGCTGCTGGACGTGATGTACGACGTGCCGGACCACGGTGAGATCCGCAAGTGCATCATCACCGAGGAGACGATCCGCAGCGGCCGGCCGCCCCTCCTGCTCACGAAGACTCAGGTCGACGAGGGCTTCGACGAGACGAACTACGAGAAGCTTCTGGCGGAGCACGGCCAGAGCGCGTAGATCGGCGTCGGTCGCGAGGGCGTCTCGGGCCTGTTGGCCCGGAGTTCCGATCAGTCGCCGCTAACCGGCTTCCAGTGCCATTTCAAGAACCTCTGCCAGATGCAGGGCTCGTCGGCCGCCGGACTGAGCGATTTGTTCGCGGCAGCTGAAGCCGTCGGCGACGAGCAGGGCATCGGGAGCGGCTTCCCGGACCGCGGGTAGCAGTGCCCGCTCGCCGAGCTTCACCGACAGCTCGTAGTGCTCGCCGCGCTCGAAGCCGAATGCGCCGGCCATTCCGCAGCAACCTGGCTCCGGCTGGACGGGCGCCAGGCCGATCGATCGCAGAGCCACTTCTTCGGTCGCCATTCCCACGAGCGCCTTCTGGTGGCAATGGCCGTGCAGGATGGTCGGGGCGGCGAGGCGGCCCGACAGGGCCGAGGCGAACTCGCGGGAATGCGCCTCGACGAACATGCCCAGACCGACGGCCATGCCGTCCAGCCGCTTCGCCCGCGGGTCGGAGGGGAGGAGATTGCGGAGCTCATCGTGGAAGACGGCCTCGCAAGACGGCTCCAGGACCACGACCGGCACGCCGGAGTCGAGTTCCGGCTCGAACACATCGAGGATCTGGGCAAGCAGCCGGCGCCCCTGCTTGAGGAAGCCGCGGTCGTAGAGCGGGCGGCCGCAGCACAGGTTTGCCCGTGGCACTTCGACCGAGAACCCGGCCGCCTGCAGTACTCGCAGGGCAGCGAGCCCTTGCGACGGCGCGAACCCGTCGGTGAAGGTGTCCGCGAAGAGGACGACGCGCTGGTCCGAGCCGCGGCAGCCGCCGAGGTCCGTCACTCCCTTCGAAAGTTGCCGGCGGAACGTGCGCTCGGCGAACCGCGGCAACTCCCGGTGGGAATCCACGCCCGCGACGAGTTTGGCCAGCCCGGCGATCCCGGGCACGGTGCCGACCGCGTTCACCAGCCCAGGCGCGACCTGGGCCAGGTGAGCCCACCAGTGGATCAAACCCATCGAGTAGGCAACCCGTGGCCGCGGCCGCCCGGCGTAGTGGTGGGCCATGAACTCTGCCTTGTACGTGGCAATGTCGACGCCGACGGGGCAGTCGGCCTTGCAACTCTTGCAGGCGATGCAGAGGTCCAGGGCTTCGCGCACCTCGTTACTGCGCCACAGGTCGGGAAGCACTTCGCCCTCGAGCATCTCGAATAGCAGGCGGGCCCGGCCGCGGGTCGAGTGGCGCTCCTCCCGGGTGGCCTGGAAGGTGGGGCACATCGCGCCGCCCGACTCGCGACGGCACTTGCCGACGCCCACGCAACGGATCACCGCCCGAGCCAGCGATCCGCCGTCTTCGGCGAAGCCGAAGATCGTCTTCGGATTGGCAAGTGGCAGGCTGGGTCGCAGATCGGTGTCGAGGGGCAGGGGATCGACGACCTTGCCGGGGTTCATGCGCCCCTTCGGGTCCCAGATCGACTTGAACTCCCTGAACGCCGCGACCAGCTCCGGCCCGAACATCCGCGGCAACAGCTCGGCTCGGGCTTGCCCGTCGCCGTGCTCGCCCGATAGCGAGCCGCCATACCGGACGACGAGGTCGGCCGCGCTCTCGATGAATGAGCGGAAAGCGCGCAGACCCTCGGGCGACCGGAAGTCGAATTCAGAGCGCAGATGAAGGCAGCCGTCGCCGAAATGACCGTAGAAAACCCGTTCGAAGTCGAATCGGCCGATCAGGGCGTCGAGCTCGCGCATGTACGCGCCCAGTTGGGCCGGAGGGACGGCCGAATCCTCCCAGCCGGGGTAGGTGGGCGGCTTGCCCGGGACGACGGCGGTCGCCCCGACGGCAGACTCCCGAAGAGCCCACAGCGCTTCCTGCTGTGCCCGATCGACGACGACGCGCGCCGAGCCACGTCCGAACTTCTCGGCTGCACGGCGCGCCGCCGTCTCGGCTTCGCGGGCGTCATCCCCTCCGAACTCGACCAGCAGCCAGCCTCCACCCTCCGGCAGCCCGGCGATGGCGGCGCGGCTCAGGCCCTTGCGGCGGCAGGCCTCGACCAGTCGGTCGTCGAAGCCTTCGAGCCCGATCGGGCCGGCAGTCATGATCTCGGGCGAGCGATCGGCCGCCTCGAATATGTCATGGAAACCCAGGACGAGCAGCGCTCGACCGGGCGGGCTCGGAACGAGCCGGAGCGTCGCCTCGATGATCGTGACGCACGTGCCTTCGGTCCCGACAAGTGAACGGGCGACGTCGAAGCCGTTCTCGGGAAGAAGCGCCCCGAGCGGGAAACCGGAGACCAGCCGAGGGAGCTTTGGGTAGCGGTCGCGGATGAGCGCCTCGTGGCGATCCCGGAGGGAGCGGAGAAAGCGGTACGTCTCGCCCCTCGGGCCCGTCTCCGTGCAGATCCGTGTCAGCTCGGCGTCCGAGGTGCGGGCTACCATCAGGCGCAGCCCGTCGTAGGTGAGCACGTCGAGCGACTCGACGTTGTCACTCGTGCGGCCGGCCATGATCGAATGGGCGCCGCACGAGTCGTTGCCGAGCATTCCGCCCAGCGTGCAGCGATCGTGGGTCGCCGGATCGGGCCCGAAGGTCAGGCCGTGGACCTCGGCGGCCGCTCGCAGGTTGTCCAGGATCACTCCGGGCTGGACGCGCGCGATATGCCGCTCCGGGTCCAGCTCCACGATCCGGTTGAGGTGGCGCGAGACGTCCACGACGACGGCCCGGTTCGTGGCCTGGCCGGCCAGGCTCGTCCCGCCGCCACGGAGCGCGACCGGCGCATCGTGCTCGCGGCAGAGGCGGATGACCTCCGCCAGATCGTCGGTGTCGAGCGGTCGCACGACGCCGATCGGGAGCTGGCGGTAGTTGGACGAATCGGTGGAGTAGAGCGCGCGGTCGCCGGCGCCGAACTGAACCTCGCCGCGGACATGGGCGCGCAGATCGGCCGCGAGCGAGTCGCGGCGGGCGAAGAAGGCGGGCAAGTCCGCGGAGCGACGGCGGCCGTCGCCCGCGGATGTGGCGGTCGGGTTGTCCACTGGTTGAGGATACCGGTTCGGGCGACGACGTCCGGCCTTTCGTACGCGCCACCTCCGGGCCGGTCGGAACGCCGCCCTGTGCTACGATCGCCGTCTTCACGGCGTTGACCGAGAAGAGTAGCGTCGCCAGCCGGCGAGCAGAGAGCGGGGCCCGCCCCTTGCATGGCACGGGCGAGGTTGAAAGCCCCGCAGCCGGAACGACGCGAACGTAGCTCGCGAGCGGTGCGGGAGGCGCCCGATAGCGCGCCGAGAGGGCGACGCCGGAGAGGCGACCGGGATGACCGGCCGCCGGGCGACGCCGAACCAGCAGGTGGTACCACGACCCGTTCGTCCGCTGGACGAGCGGGTCGCTTGATCAACGGAGTGGTCGATGGCGGACGGGGCGAAGGCGAAGAAGGCGAGGACGGACAGCCCGAGCGGCGGGGTGGACCGGACGGAGTTGGCGAAGGCCTACCGTCCCGGCGATTTCGAGCATGCCGTTTACCAGAGCTGGCTCGACGCCGACGTCTTCAACCCGGACGGTGCCGGCTCGCGCGCCGACTGGTCGAAGCCTCCGTTCGTCATCATTCAGCCGCCGCCCAACGTCACCGGTTCGCTTCACCTCGGTCACGCTCAGCGCTCCACGGTTGAAGACCTGATGACGCGGCACGCCCGGATGCAACGCCGGCCGGCGCTTTTCCTGCCCGGGCTCGACCACGCTTCGATTGCGGCTCAATACGTGCTGGACAAGATCCTGGCCAACAGGGGCGAGACCCGCCAGAGCCTCGGCCGCGAGAAATACCTCGAGGCGATGTGGGGGTTCGTCCGCGAGACGCGAGAGACGATCCTGAGCCAGCAGCGCCGGATCGGCGCCTCGCTCGACATGACGCGCCTGCGGTTCACCATGGACGAGGTCTCGGCGCGGGCCGTTCGCGAGGCGTTCCTGCGCCTCTACGACGAGGGTCTGGCGTACCGGACCGAGGCGTTGATCCACTGGTGTCCCGGCTGCCGGACGAGCGTGTCGGACCTGGAGGTCATCCCGAAGGAAACCACGGGCAGCCTGTGGACAATGCGCTACCACCTGATCGGCGAGAGGACCGGCGCTCCCGACCCGGACGCCTGGATCGCCGTGGCCACGACGCGCCCGGAGACGTTGCTGGGCGATACCGCGGTCGCGGTCAACCCGGAGGATCCGCGATACATCGCGCTGGTCGGCCGCCAGGCCGTGATTCCCTTCGTGGAGCGCGTCGTGCCGATCATCGCCGACCCGGTTGTCGATCGAGCGTTCGGTACCGGCGCGGTCAAGATCACCCCGGCCCACGACGGCGACGACTACGAGACGGGCAAACGCCACGGCCTGCCGATGATTACCGTGCTCGACGACGCAGCTCGCATCAACGAGAACGGCGCCCAGTTCGCCGGCCTGGACCGCTACGAGGCCCGCCGCCAGATCGTGGAAGCGTTGCAGGCGCGAGGCGATCTGGAATCGATCAAGCCCCACGAGATGATGCTCGGCCGTTGCCAGCGCTCCGACGACGCGGTCGAGCCGCGTCTCAAGACCCAGTGGTTCGTGCGCGTGGGACCGCTTGCCGCCGACGCCCTGGAGGCAACCCGCTCGGGGAAGACACAGATCCTGCCGGAGCGCTTCGTCAAGGTCTGGGAGCACTGGATGACTGAGATCCGCGACTGGAACGTCAGCCGCCAGCTCTGGTGGGGCCATCGAATCCCGGCCTGGTACTGCCCGGACGGGCACACGACCGTGACCGCGGATCCGGCCGGGCCTAAGGCCTGCGACGTCTGCGGCCGACCAGCGGCCGACCTGCGCCAGGACGAGGACATCTTCGATACCTGGTTCAGCTCGGGCCTGTGGCCGTTCTCCACGCTCGGCTGGCCGGAGAAGACGCACGACCTCGAGCGCTTCTATCCGGGCTCGGTCATGGAGACGGCCTACGACATCATCTTCTTCTGGGTCGCCCGGATGATGATGCTGGGCATCCACCTGGCCGGCGACGCGCCGTTCCACACCGTCTACTTGTCCGGACTGATCCGAGACCCGTATGGCCAGAAGATGTCGAAGACGAAGGGCAATTCGGTCGATCCGCTCGAGACGATCGAGGAAGTGGGTGCCGACGCGCTGCGCTTTGCCCTGGTCAACGGCACGGCGCCCGGGAACGACTCCAGGCTCGGCGACGAGAAGCTCGACAACTCCCGCAACTTCGCCAACAAGCTCTGGAACGTGGCGCGGTTCGTGCTCGGGTCGCGGCCGGCGTCGATCACGGCGGACGCGCCGCGGGCCCTGCCCGACAGGGATCACCTGGGACCGGCCGACCGGTGGATCCTGTCGCGCGCCGCGGCTACCGTGGCTGCCGTTGATCGCGCCATGGGCCAGTACGCTTTCGGCGACGCCAGCCAGATCCTCTACGAGGCCATCTGGAGCGAGTACTGCGACTGGGGCGTGGAGCTGGCCAAGGTCCGGCTCGGCGACGAGCGGCTTGCTCCGGCGGATCGCGAGGCAACGTGGTGGACGCTCGTGGAGGTGCTCGACACGTACCTGCGCCTGCTGCACCCCACCATGCCCTTCATCACCGAGGCAATCTGGGGGCGGTTGCCTCACATGGCCGGCGACCCGGGGCTGTTGATCGTGGCCGACTGGCCGAGCCTCGGCGCAGACGCGGTCGACGGCGCCGCAGAGGTCGAGGTCGAGGTCGAGGCTCTCATCGATCTGGTTCGGGCCGTGCGCAACGCCCGCGCCGAGGCTCGCATCGAACCCGCGGCGTGGCTCCCGGTGGATGTCTTCGTGCCCGAATCGCTTGTGCCCACCTTCGAGGCGCTGCTGCCGGCGATCGAGCGACTGAGCCGGGCACGGCCTCTTCGTCGCGAACGCGACCTGGAATCCATCCGACGCGGCGTGGACGGCGGCCTTTCGGTCATCGCCGGCGATGCAGAAGCCGTGGTCCGGCCCGAAGCCAGGGACGAGATCCAGGCGGAGCGCGATCGCGCCCGCCTGGAGCGTGAACTGGCAGAGGCCCAGGCGCTACTGGCGTCGGCCCGCGCCCGGCTGGCGAACGAAGCCTTCACGTCGAGGGCTCCGGCGGCGGTTGTGGAGGGCGCTCGGGCGCGGGCCGCGGAGTTGGAGGAGCTTGTCGTTCGGCTGGCGCGGCGGCTAGGTTAGATTCGCATGGGACCGGGTGACCGCAGGGTTCGGGCGCGGCGGGTTCAACCACGTTCGGCTCATCGTAGGGCCGGCCCACTCGCAAGCCGGCCGGGTCGCCGTCGGCTGGGGTCGCACCGTCCTTAACCGTGCGATTGGATGGGACAACCGGGTCGAAGGCGCTGGTAGGATACGTGCAGGTTTGGATCATCTTTCAGGAGGGACAGTGCGGTTCTTCGGAAGGGCCAACCGTTCCGATCGAGATCAGGCTTCGCCGCCGCCTCTTCCGCCGGAGGTGGATTCGCATGAGTTCTCGCTGAAGCTTTCCTATTCGGCGAAGAGTTCCGACGGCGTACGGCTCAAGGCCGATCCTGGACTGAGCCAACGACTGCACAGCATGCTCGCCGGCTATGTCCAGGGAGAGTCGGAGCTGGTCGAGCCGCTGCCGGCCTCGCTCGGTCAAGCCTCGCCCGACATAGCCCGCCTGCCGGGCAGCGCTCAGTGGCTCCAATACCACCGCGATCGGTCGCCCGTGACTCGCCACGCGCTCGTCGTCCTCGAGTCCGTCGACGCGATCGACCTGGTCTACGAGAGTATCGTGTGCGGCCTGCTCTCCGGCGAAACCGACACCATGGGCTACCCTGAGTACAACGCCATCGTTGGCGGCGTGGTTTCGCATTTCGACGAAGTGACCGGCGATCCGATCGTTCGCGCGGTCGTCGGCTGGGGTGGCAAGGGCGTCCGGGGCGATACCGACCGGAACGCCGCGGGCATTCTGGCCGGCCTCTTCAACAACGTTGCCGGCGATAGTCTTGCCGTCGGTACGGTGGCGGTCGACCGGCCGATGCCGTCCTCCGGCACGGGCGGATTGGCCTGCCCCCACTGCGGCTTCGATTCGGGGCACGAACGTGCCTTCTACTGCCCGAAGTGCGGCATGCGGATGTTGCGCGTCTAGGGCGACCGGCGGGAGAGCTACGTGCCGATTCACGACTACGTCTGCGCCAACTGCGGCCACACGATGGAGGTCATGCACGCCGTCCACGGCCACGGGCCCACGACCTGCCCGCAATGCGGCGGACCCATCAAGCGAGCTTTCGCGGCTCCGGCCGTCCACTTCAAGGGGAGCGGCTGGGCGCGCAAAGACAGGTCGGGCACCGGCAAGCCGAACCGGGCCACGTCCAAGGAGCCCGGCTCGGTCTCGGCCGAGAAGTCGGCATCGACTTCAGGGGAGTCGGCCCCGTCCACGGAAGCCGCGGCGCCCGCGAAAGAGACGGACTGACCCATGTCCAAGCCACCCTCCGACTGGATCTCACTCGCCGAAGCGGCTGAGTTGCTCGCCTCCTCCAACGTGAAGTTCACTGCCGGCACGATTGGAAGGTGGGCCCGACTGGGGCACCTCCAGAGCATCAAGGTGGGCAACAGACGGTTCGTTCGGAGAGCGCAAGTTCGGTCGATGCTGCGGCCGCGCGGAGCGATTCACGACGATGACCTGCAGCCCGGCCTTTTCGAGGACTTCGACGACTGACCGGGCCCGGCCGGCTGCGCCTTCCGCTCGGTCGACAAGGCGCTGGATGGCCCGATGATCGACAACCCGCGGATCGGCCCGCCACCCGCAGTCTCGGCCAAAGACGAGCCGAACGTGCTGACCCGACCATCGAACCTGCCGATCTTCGCCGGCGTGGTCATCCTCGCGGCCGCCGACTTCGTCCTGCCCTGGGCTTCGATTCCCGATCAGGTCGTTGTCGATGGCCGGAACGAACCGGATGGCTTGATCACACTCCTTCTGGGTCTGCTGATTCTCGTCCTGGCCCTGTCTCGGGCGGCGCGGGAGAGCGACTCGCGGACCGTTCAGATCATGCCCGCGTTGCTCGGCTTGAGTGTCCTGGCCTCGATGCTCGACGGTCTGCAGGTGACCTCGACTATCGTCAGCGGCTACGTGGCGTCTGGGGATAGCGCCAGCCTCGGTTCCGGGATGACGGCCGAGGTGATCGGCAGCGTGCTGGTCGCGGTCGGCGGAGTGGCGATGTCGGTATCAATCGTGAGGTGGAGCCTCGCCAACCCGTCCGGGGGTGGCGCCGCCCGGCCGGCTTCCGTCGGCCAATGGCTCACCTCTGGCTGGGTTGATCCCGAAATGGAGCGCATCGGCTCCGACATGGCAGTACTGCTGACGGTCGGGGCGGCAGGCGTAGTCCTGGGGTGGGTAACGGCCGTGTGGCTTGACGGGGCCATGGGCCGGAGTGACACCTCGGTCGCGCGGCTGACGGGGCTCGGCCTGATGGGCATTTTGCTCGGGCCCGCTGTCACAGTCTCGCTGTGGCGAAGGCTTACGCGCCGCCGGCCCTAGGATCGAGGGCTGCCATTCGCGGACAGGCCGCCGGGTGGACGCACCCGGGGCGACGCGCGCGTTGAGGGCGTCGGTCGACGCCCACGGATTCTGGTCAGGCCTGGTGCGTTCCGCAGCGGCGACAGTATCGAGCCTGCGTCGACACCGGCAGAGCGCAGCCGTGGCAGACGCGGACTGAACCGCGATTGAGCACCTGCTCAGCCGATTGGGCCCACATCTCGGCGAGCATGGGCGTCCCGGCCTGCCGGGCGGCAACGACCGCCGGAACCGCCGGCGGTTGAGGACCGGGCCAGGGCGCGCCAGGGTTCTCCTGGGCCGGCCAGCTTGCCCCGAGTGGCGGCCAGGGGGAGGACGGCGTTGCGGCCGGGCTGGAGGATCCGGGCGGCACCTGAAGAGTCTCGGCTGCTGGAGCGGTCCGGCCAACACGATTTCGGTCCAGTGCCTCGGCTCGCTCCCGGCGGAGTGCCTCCACCAGATCTTGATCGACCTCCAGCAGGGCCGGTGGCTCGGGCGCGGCGGCTCCCCGCTCCGCTGGCCCTTCGGGCGCCTGATCGGAGAGTGGGGATCCCCCGACCGGCGCAGCGGGTGCCGCGGCCCAGAGTGAGGCCATTTCGGGATCCGGCTGGGACTCGGATCGGGCGGCCTGGTCGACGCGGTCGGCGGCGCCGACAGGTCCAATGGCGGCGGCACATGCGGCCGAGAGTCGGACCGCGGCGGCATAACGGCCGTCGATCTGGGACGGTTCTAGCGGCTGCGTCATCGGCTCGGGCGCATCGATCCGATGGGCCGGCTCCGGGACCGGTTCGGGGGCCTCCGCCGGCAGCGCCGGAGCCGGGACGGGGCCCGAAGAAGGAGCCAGCTCCTCCGGTTTGACGTTCTCCGCGGAGGCGTCCGTCTCGCGCCACCGGTCGTGAGTGCGGACTGGTCGGTCCAACCATTTCGTTGGGCGCGGCCAGGGATCGCCGTCGGGTTCGCCTGAAGGCGCCGGAGCGGGGCCATGCTGGGCGGACGCCGCGGCTTCGGGTTGCGGCGAGGCGAGTCTGCCGAGCAGCCTTGCCACGATTGGGATGTGCTTGCGCGTGTTGGGTTGAGGCGTGGCAAGGCTGCTGAGCGGCGGCAGCGTCGCCATGGGATTGCGGAGGATGTGCCCGTGGCGATCCGCCACCTCGGGCTCAGGAGGCTCCCGGCGATCGGCACTGGGGGCGGCCGGAGCCGGCCCATTGTCGGTTACGGCCGCGTCGGGCTCCCGGGCCGCGTTGAAGAGGATCACCCTGTCGACGCTGCCCGAGGTCAGGTCGGCCGGGCCGGCCACGTCATCGGCGAGCGTGTGCTGAGGCGCCAAAGGTGCAGGCAGTTCGTCGCGAAGAAGGGGTTCCGGGGCCGCCACGAGGTCGGCAGCCGGATCTCGCCGGGTCTCCCCGTGACCGAGTCGGGCTTCAATGAGCGCCATCTCCTCCGGGGTGAGTGTCATCTCGGGTGCTATCTCATCGGCAATTGGCCACAGGCTCCAGGTTTCCCCGTCGGTTGGCTTGGTGGACGCGATGCGGGCGGTCTTGGTGGGACCCGCCGCTGCTGACGTGGGGCCAGCTGGCAGATCGGCGGCGGGCCAGGCCGGGAAAGCGGAGGCGTGTAGTTGGCGCTGCGACCCGGGCTCTCCTGGGTGGACGGCATGATCGAAATGCGCTTGATGAGCGGGATCGGCCACAGCTTCGGGCGCGGGACCGCCGAGAAAGGCCGACCAGTTGGCGTCCGATCGAGCGCCGGGTGTCCGGACGATCGAGTGATCTTCGGGCGCGACGACCGCGAGGTCCGAGTCTGGAGCGCAGGAGAGGCAAGCGGCGGCTGTCGGGTTCCAGCAGCGGTCGCATGCATACTGCCGGCACGTCAAACAGAAGTTGAATGTTCGACGGAACGCCTCGGTCAAGCGGCTCGAGTCCTGGCGGCCGTCTTCCTGGCGCGCCAGCGCGAGGGCATCGCCGATCGACTGGGCGTCGGTGAGAAGGAAGTTCTTCAAGCCCCGCGCCAGGACGCGCGCGCTCTTGAGCGCAGGGCCCTTGGGCGCGCTGGCAGCGAAGTCGTAGCGGGCGCCACACCGCTCGCAGAACGAGTCGGTCACTTCGGCCATTGTCGCTCCGTAGTCCTGCATGCCAGACTCGAGCGCTGCTGGCACAGCGTCTATATCGGAGGGTACGCCGCCATCAGCCACACGGCACTTGGCCTGCTTGTACTCGTCGATGAGGCCGATGGTCCCGTCGAATGCAAGGTCAGCTGCAAGGAAACTCAACTGGGGCCAGGAATCTGAACGCGGCGCACCGAAGTTGGGCTGCGAGAAGGAACTTCGCCGCCACTTGACGGCCCGGTCGGGCGCGAATCCTCGCCGCGAGACGAGGCCTGTCGCAGGAAGAACGGGCGGTTCGTCTCGGCGTAGTATGGGGTGGCCTTCCGCTCGTCCCTGTAGTGAAGGCTCCACCGACACAGGGCTCGGCGACGCGTTCTCCGGCCACCATCCCCTTCGTGTCCCTGGGAGGGAGTCATGACCACGATCAGTGAGACCGGCGAGAAAGTTGCCGCGAACGTCGAGCGGGTCATCGTGGGCAAGCGCCAGGAAGTCCGACTCACTCTCGTAGCGCTGCTGTGCCGCGGCCACCTGCTCATCGAAGACGTGCCCGGCACCGGCAAGACGATGCTTGCCAAAGCCGTCGCTCGAAGCCTCGGCTGCAGTTTCCGGCGTATCCAGTTCACCCCGGACCTTCTGCCGTCCGACGTGACAGGCCTGTCGATTTACAACCAGAAGACCCAGGAGTTCGAGTTCAGACCGGGCCCGATCATGGCTCAAGTGGTTCTGGCCGACGAGATCAACCGGGCCACGCCCAAGACCCAGTCCGCGCTCCTCGAATGCATGGAAGAGCACCAGGCCACGATCGACGGAACCACGTATCAGATGCCCGAGCCCTTCCTGGTCATCGCCACTCAGAACCCGATCGAGTATGAAGGCACATTCGCCCTGCCCGAGGCCCAGCTCGACAGGTTCATGCTGCGAATTCGCCTTGGCTACCCGAGCCAGGCCGACGAGCGGACCATCCTCGACGAGCAGAAGATCAGCCATCCTCTCGATGACCTCACGGAAGTGCTCGACGTGATCGAGCTGCGCGAGCTTCAGGCCGCTGTCCGTCGGGTATATGTCGATCCCGCCGTGGCCGACTACATCGTTCGGCTCGTCAACGCCACACGAACCCACCCTGACGTGTATCTAGGCGCTTCGCCTCGCGGCTCGCTGGCCCTCTACCGAACCGGCCAGGCCCTCGCCGCCCTGACCGGCCGCGACTACGTCATACCGGACGACATAAAGACTCTCGCCGAAGCGGCGCTGGCCCACCGTCTCATCATCAAGACCAGCTCGTCGATGCACGACATCGATCCCCGTCTGGTTATCGCAGAGTTGCTGGACACGGTACCCGTCGACGCCGCCAAGGCGGCACCCCCCGACCGCCGCGGGGCTATTCCGCAGTCGCAGGCAGGCGTACTTGGGCGTGGCTCTACCGGCAGTCCGGCGAGCTAGCCGATCCGAGAGCGTGCTCAAGTGATCCGGCGGCTCCAGTTCCTGATCGTCGCCGTCGTCCTCGTGATCGCGGCCTTCTCGACGGGACTCAGCTTTCTCTTCTACGTCGTCTATCTGGGTCTGCTGGCGGTCGGTGGCAGCTACGTCTTGACCAGGCTCGGCCTGGCCGATCTAGAGGCCGGGTATCGTGTCGACCATCGGCAGGCCCATGTGGGCGACGACCTGAGGACGACGTACAGCATCTCCAATGCGAGCGCCCTGCCAAAGCCGTGGTTGGAGGTCTACAACCCGACCGATCTGCCCGTTCCGCTGCCCGGCCGAGCTCTGATCTTGAGATCCTGGGCTCAGCGATCGTGGGTCGCCATCGTGCCGTTGACCCGCCGCGGGACCTTCCGTATCGAGCCGATGGTCGTCAGGACCGGCGATCCATTCGGCTTCTTCGAGGCGGCCGCAACCGTCGGGCGGCCGACCGCCGTGACCGTCTTCCCGCGGGTCGTTCCACTGCCGCGGTGGCGGCTGCCCAATGCTTTTCTGGAGGGCACGCACTCAGCCCCCGAGCGGAGTCTTCAGACTACGCCGCTGGCGACGACTGTGCGTCCGTACGCGCCTGGGGACGGTTTCAACCGCATCCACTGGCGCAGCACGGCGCGCCTCGGCGAAATCCAGGTGAAGGAGTTCGACCTGGAGCAGACGGCCGATGTTTGGCTCTTCGTGGACCTCGAGTCCAGGGTGCAGGCGGGCAAAGGCGACATTTCCACGGTGGAGGAGGCCATTCGCGTGGCAGCCTCAATCGCCCACGACGCCATCCTCGAGAATCGGGCCGTCGGTCTCACCACCAGCGGCCACCGGGTCGTCTCCATCCCCGCAGATCGTGGCCCAAGGCAGCACCAGAAGATCATGCAGCTGCTCGCCGCCGTGGAAGGCGACGGCCAGTCTCCGCTCGGAGAGGTTCTGCTGACCGGCCTGCCCAAGCTTCGACGTGGCATGACCGCCGTTGTGGTGACACCATCGCGGGAGCGGCAGTGGGTCCGAACGCTGACGTCGCTGCGCGCCCGGGGCGTGACCGCAGCCGTCGTGTCGCTTGCCGCGGCCAGCTACGAGGAATTCGATCGAGCGCGCCGAGGCGACGAGGGTTACGCGGAGGCGGCGGCCCAGGAACAGAGGGCAATGCGGTTCGCCCTCGCCGAATACGACCTGAAGGCCTACGAAATCCACGCCGGCGACGACCTCGGGGCGGTGCTCGCATGAACGCTCGACGGGTCGCGGCCGTCTGCCCTTGGCGGTGGTGCTAGCGATGGCGAACGCAGGCTGGCTGCCGACAAGTCGTCCGGAACCATACCGGCCCGACGGCCTGGTTTCAGGCCTCGACGAACCGGGTTTCCTCGCCCGGGTGTACGACCGAATGCATCCCGACGAAGGCTGGTCGAGCCTGCCGCTGATCCTGCTGTTGGTTGGGACGATGGCCTGGTCCATCTCGGATGCGCGATGGATCCTCGGGCGAGACGAGCTCACGAGCTTCCTGATCTGGGTCGCTCTGGCGGCGGCGCTCTGGGGTTATGTCAGCGGGCGGTTCAACCTGTCGCCATGGCTCGCCCATCTGCTGGGCTGCACCATCGGGGCCTTCGTGCTCATCGAGGCGGTTGGAGCGTCCCTGCCGGGTGCGACGCCGGGTTTGGTGGGATGGTTCCACGCCACCACCAACTCGGTCGCGCAGGCCTACCTCGATCTGGCCTGGCGGCATCAGCCGACCACCATCCAGACCGGCCATTTCGGCCTGATCCTCGGAATCGTGGTCTGGGGCACGGCCCAGGCTGCCTCGTACGATGTCTTCGGCCACCGCCGAACGGTCAACGGCGTGCTTCTGCTGGCCCTGGTCCTGATTGCCAACATGGCGTTGACGCCGAATGATCAATTCGCGGCCCTCGTGGCGTTCAGCGCCGCGGCCCTCGCCCTCCTGTTGCTGGCCCACGCCGCCGACGAGCGGTCGAACTGGCTGCGCCGCCGAATATGGCGTGGCCGTGAGTTCCGAACGCCACACCTCCAGGGTGGCGTGGTCTTCGCTGCGGTGGCCGTCGCCGGATCTCTGATCCTTACCACGGTTGCCAGCTCCGCTCCTCTCGCGAGCACATTCAGTGGGCCTGGATCCCGATTCGAGAGTGCTCTCAGCTGGCTGGACGGCCTCTTGCCGAACGGCGGCGCCAGCCGAATCCAGCCAAGCGCCGACTTCGGGGCCACGGCCCCGATCAGCTCGAGCTTCCACGAGTCCGCGCATCCGGTCTTCACCATCAGCATCCCGAACGGCTCCGCCTACCACTGGCGGCTGGTCGCCTACAACGACTTCCAGTCCACAGGCTGGTCGCTCGGCCCCGACACCCAGCAGGACCAGGTGGGCGCAGGCAGCACGCTCGAAAGCGGGACCCTGGACCTTGTGGGCGCGACTACGCCGGGCCGGACTGAGGTATCCATAACCGTTCACGTCCAGGACACGACAATCAGGCACCTCATCGTCGCCGATGAGCCGGATAGCGTGAACGTCGGCGTCCAGCGGACGCTGGTGGGCAACAGCCCGTCGAGCTTGGATATAGCCTCGCTGACCAGCGATGCGACCGACTACCTGGTCGAGGCCTACGTGCCCGACGCGGATCCGAGCGGCAATGGCCTCACGCAGTGGCGGCTTCGCCATGCCGGCACGGACTATCCGACTGGCCTCCAGGCCAGATACACCCAGGGCACGGACCTGGTCGGCTCGCAGGGTAAGGCCCTGCTCTCGGAGATTGCGAATTGGGCCCGCGCGAACGGCAACGCCTTCAACACCGAATACGACGTCGCGAGCGCGATCCAGGATTACCTGCGCAGCGACAGGTTCGTCTATAACACCGACATCTCGGCCTTGATGCCGCGCTGCGCCGGCCTTTCCACCGTGGACTGCTTCGCCCTCGTTCGCGAAGGGTTTTGCGAGCAGTACGCGACGACGATGACGATGTTGATGCGAATGGAGGGATACCCAGCGCGTTACGTGCAAGGCTATCTGCCGGGTGCGATCGATCAGAACACTCGCGTCGAGCAGGTCACGAGCCAGCAGAAGCACGCTTGGGTCGAAGTCTTCTTCCCGACCTACGGCTGGATTACCTTCGACCCCACGGGCGGTGGCGTCGGTCAGCCGACGGTTCTCGTGCCGGGCAGTGCAGCGACGGCGTCTCCGACGGCAAGCTCCTCGACCAACCCGGGCAAGTCGGCCGGCGCCGGATCCAGCAACGGTCCTGCCTCAGGCCAGGGCGGCGGCACGACGGTTCCAGGCGGCCCGGCCGGCGTGCTGGTGCCGACCACGGGCGGGGCCATTCTTGCTCTCGTGCTGCTCGTCTACTGGCGGCGTCGGCCGAGGCGGCTGGAGGGAGCTGAGGACGTCTACCGGCGTGTCGTCCGGCTGGCGAGCCGTCTCGGGTACAGGCCACGGCCGACGCAGACGGTCTACGAGTACGCCGGCATGCTCGCCGACCTGGTGCCCGAGGCGCGCGATTCTCTCGGGGTCGTGGCAATGGCGACGGTCGAGGTCACGTACGGGCGACGGCAGCTCGGTTCAGCTCGACTGGTCGCTCTGGCGGATGCACACCGGCTGGTTCGACAGGCGCTGCTGAGACTGGCTTTGCGGTTGCCAAAGCTGCGTCACGGAGGCGGAAAGCCGGATGGCCCGGGAGGACGCGGGGGCGCGGCCGGTCGTCCCCGACGATGATCTCGCACCAGCTCGAGGGGGCGGGCCGGCGCATTGCCTTCGGCGGCTGGCGGGCTGACTACAGCGCGCCGCTGTCGTTTCGCCTGGAGGATTCATCGACTGCTGGCCTAGCTCGAGCGCCGAGGTGTGAGTCGAGGTTGAGAGCCCGAATGACCGCACGGCCGGCCCTGACTTCGACCACGGTGATCTCCGCCAACCCGAAGTCGAAGTTCCAGAAATGTTCGAGTGGAAGGCCGAGAAGGACGCAGGTCACGACGCGGAAGACGCCGCCATGGCCGACGATCAGCGACCACCGGTGCCGATCCTGCCCCGCCTCGCCGTAGCCTAGGACCTGGTGGCGGTCGTGGGTCCCGGGCTCGGTGCCCTCCGCCATCTCTGCCAGGAGCGTCGAAAGCGAGGGCTCCACCCGGGCGGCGACCTCCTCGAGTGTCTCGCCACCTGGCGCGTGGAACTTGGTTGGCCAGCGACGCCAGCCGGCGAGTGAATCGCCGAAGCGGGCGGTGATCTCCTTGTCCGTGAGGCCCTCCCAGGCACCCTGGGCGATCTCGGAGAAGCCCACGTCGGAGCGAAGTGGGGGAGCGGAGCGCCCGGCTGCCACCAGGGCGTCGACGACGAGCTCGGCGCTGCGGCGCGCCCGCCCCAGCGGCGAGTGGACGATCGCAAACGGCGGGGCGTCGGGGATCGGCAACGGGGGATGGGCCCGGGGCGCTGCCAGCCTGTGACCGGCCAGACCAGCTTGCAGTACGCCGAGGGCCGTCAGCGGCGCCTCCATTGCGCCCTGAAAGCGGTTTTCAACGATGAATTGAGTCTGGCCGTGGCGTAAGAGGACGAGGACCGCGTCGAGACCGGCAGGAATCAGCGAGACGGCCCCGGATGCTGGCGCCTCACCGAGCCGGGGCCGCTCCGCATGCGGCAGCGTGGACTTCAACGTTCGGTGGCGGCCCGGATGACCCACACGTCGAGGACCGCCGGGTGGTTCCGGATCTGAGCCGCGACCGCGTCCGAGACGTCGTCGTCCACGGCGAGGAGCATCAAGGCGTCCTGGCGGGGGCCGGATCGGGCCAATGTCATGGAGCTGATATTGACATCTGCTTCACCGAGTATCAGGCCGATCCGGCCCATGGTCCCGGGCTTGTCCTGATGCCGGGTGATAACCATCAAAGGCGTCGGCGTCATGTCCAGCCAGCTATCGTCGATGCGGACCAGGCGCTGCTCGCCGTTGGCGACCGTCCCGGCCAGTAGCGCTTTGCCCGAGTCCCCCTCGACGGTGAGGCTCACGAGGGACGCGAAGGTACCTGCGTCGTTGGTCTTGCGCTCGGTCACGATCAGGCCGCGGTTTCTGGCAAGGAACGCGGCATTGATGAGGTTGACCCGCTCGCTCGTCGCGTTATCGAGGATGCCACGTAAGGCGGCCGCGGTAAGTTGCGCGGCGTCGTAGGCGGCGAGGTCCCCCGCGACGTCGACGGTCAGGGCCCTTATCCCGCCACGCAGGTACTGGGCGGCGATGCGACCAAGCGTTTCCGTCAGCGGCAAGTAGGGCGCGATCGCACGGGCCGTTTCCGGAGTGAGCAGGGGGGCGTTGACGGCGTAGCGGGCGGAGCGCCCTGCCAGGACGTCGATGACCTGTTCGCACGCCTCCTCGGCCACTCGAACCTGGGCTTCGGCCGTGGAGGCGCCGAGGTGCGGTGTCAGGACTGTGTTCGGCGCAGACATCAGTGGCGAGTCGACCGGCGGCTCCTTCTCGAAGACGTCGAACGCGGCTCCGGCGATCTTCCCATCGAGCAGGGCCTCGGCCACGGCCGCTTCGTCGTAGACACCGCCGCGGGCGACGTTGACGAGCATGACGCCGGGCTTGAGCTTGCCGATCTGTTCGGGGCCGATCATCCCGCGCGTCGCCTTGTTTAGCGGCACGTGAACCGTGATGACGTCGGACTTCTCGATGATCTGGTCGAGCTCGACCAGGGCGATGCCGTGCAGAGCGGCCTGGTCGGCGGTCACGAACGGGTCGTAGCCGATGACGTTCATCTCCAGGCCGTGGGCCCGGTCGGCCACGGCCTGTCCGATCTTGCCCAGGCCGATTATGCCGAGCGTGCGCCCCCGCAGCTCCACGCCGGTGAAGGCGCTGCGCTTCCACTCGCCCCTTCGCACCGAGGCGTCGGCGGCCGCGGTCCTGCGAGCGAGGGCCAGCATCAGGGCGATCGTCTGCTCGGCCGCGGAGACGGTGTTGCCGGTCGGGGCGTTCACGACGACGATGCCGGCCCTGGTGGCGGCTTCGAGATCCACGTTGTCCACGCCGACGCCGGCTCGGCCGATCACGACCAGGCGAGAGGCGTGGGCGAGGATGTCGGCGGTTACCTTGACCTGGCTGCGGACGAGCAACGCGTCGTACTCGCCGATGATTGCCGCCAGCTCGTCCGGCGAAAGGCCAATCTTCTCGTCCACATCATGATGAGCCCGCAGGATCTCGAGACCCTGCTTGGCCAGTGGCTCGGCGACGAGGATCTTCACGTTTGGCTCCTTACCCGGCCAGGCCGAGGGCTTGCAGCGCGGCGACCTGGGCAGCCTCCACGGCTGCGCCCGGCTTGATGGGTCGATCGAGCTCGATCAGGGTCTGCTCGATGACGGCCATCGCGTTGAGGATGGCCGGAACTGTGACGTGGCCGAGGTGCCCGATTCGGAAGATCTTCCCTTTGAGCGCACCCTGCCCGCCGGCGACCACGAGGCCGAGCTTACGTAGCTTGCCGTTGAACGCCTTCCAGTCGAGGTCCTCCGGGATCCAGGCGCCGGTGACCGTGTCGGAGGCGAAGGCCGGGTCGGCCAGCAACCTGAAGCCCAGTGTCGTGAGGCCTGCCCGAACGGCGGCGCCCACCGCTGCGTGGCGCCTCCAGATCTCCGGCAGAGTCTCCTCTTCCATCATCTCCAGGGCCACGTCGAGTTGGAACATCACCGCAACGGCAGGGGTCCAGGGCGTCTGGCCCGCTTCGGCGCTGGTCTTGTGGGCTGCCAGGTCGAAGTAGAACTTCGGCATCCTGGCGACTGCGGCGGCCTCCCACGCCCGCGGCGAGACGGAGACGAAGCTCAGGCCGGGAGCGACCATCCAGGCCTTTTGCGAGCCGCTGACGACTACATCCAGGCCCCAGGCGTCGGTCTCGAACGGAACGGCACCGAGGCCGGAGATCGCGTCGACAAGGATCAGGGCTTCCGGAGCGGCGGCCTTGACCGTGGCCGCTAGCTCGGCGATGGGGTTGGTGACCGCCGTGGAAGTCTCGTTGTGGGTCAGCAGGACGGCCTTCCACGGGCCTCCGGCCTCGAGGGCCCCACGAACGCTGGCCGGGTCGGCTGCTCTGCCCCAATCGAAGGCGAGCCTGGTCACGTCGGCGCCGTAGGTGGTGGCGATCTTGGCGAAGCGGTCGCCGAATGCGCCGATCGTGACCGCCAGGACCTTGTCGGCGGGCGAGAGGAAGCTGACGATCGCCGACTCCAGTCCACCCGTCCCGGCAGCCGTGACTATCAGCACATCGTTTCGGGTCTTGTAGAAGGCCTTTAGGCGATCTATGACCCGGTTCTGCAAAGCAGCGAACTCGGGCCCGCGATGGTTGACCATCTGGCGAGCGCCGGCCTCACGGACGGCATCGGGGAGCGAGGTCGGCCCGGGGATGCGCAGGTTGGGCTCGAAGCGGTTCACGTATTCCACCTCTCTGCGGGAACGGATGCCCGGAATACTACCTTTCGGCCGGGTCTCAGGCGAGTGTGGTATATATGACGTCATATGCAGAAGCGAACCACCATCCTCATCGACGTGAACCTGTTGGACCGGCTTGACCGCTTTGCTGCCCGAAGCGGGGTGACGAAGACCTCGGTCCTTGCGGCAGCCGTAGAGTCGTACCTGGAGGATCACGACTCGACGCCCGACCTGTCGTTTCTGGCGGTTGGTCGGAGCGACCACGGCCGGCTGTCACTCGATGGGCGGTCGATCGCGCGTCGTGAGGCGGGCGTTCGGCCCGGGCCAGACGAGTTCTGAGCGATGGCCATCCTCCTGGACTCCAGCGCTGTGCTGGCCGCGGCGGATCAGTCTGACCTGAACCATCGGGCCGCCCTGGCCTGGTTCGGGCGCGTCGACGAGCCACTCATGATCGGGGCGCTGACGCTGGCCGAGTTGGATCTGCTGTTGCAGCGCGAACTCGGTCTGCGCGCAACCTTCGCTCTCCTGACGTCGATCGGCAGCGGGGCCGTCAAGGTCGTTGCGCCCACCACTGCGGACTTGATCCGCGCCACCGAGCTGATGCGCGAGACGTCCGAGTACCGGCCGCGGCTGACCGACGCGGTTCTTGTGGCCACGGCCGAGCGGCTGGGAGTGACTCGGGTGGCCGTCTTTGATCGGCCGCCGATCGCGATCTTCCGGCCGAAGCACGTTCGCGCCCTCCACCTGGAGCCGTAGGCAGCGCCCGCGCAGGCGCGTGTCAATGCCTTGCGGCGGCTACTCTTCAGCGTCGCGGCGCTGTTCGTCGGCCAGGGCGCGAAGATTCTGCTGGCGACGGCGCATTCCCTCCGAGCCGGTGGCCATCGGGTCCGCCGCCGGCCGGCTTTCGACGAGTCGCTTCCGACGAGGGGCCTCTCGGCGCGCGTTCGCAAGGCGCCCCAGCCGCTCGCCAATCCTGGCCTCGGCGCCCTGATCGCCCGGGAAGTAGTAGCGGCGGCCGACGAGCCCATCCGGGAGGTACTGCTGGTCGACGTCGTCGCCCTCGAAATCGTGAGGATAGCGGTAGTTGCGACGGCCGATCCCACTCGACCGCAGATGGGAGGGGACCGGCAGGGAGCCCTTGCCCAGGACGTCGGCCAGGGCTGCGAAGTAGGCCCGGCCGACGGCGTTGCTCTTGGTCGTGACCGCGAGCATGACAGTAGCCTGGGCCAGGGCGTACTGGGCCTCGGGCAGGCCAACCCAATCTAGGGCCTGAGCGGCGGCCACGGCCAGTTCTAGCGCGCGTGGATCGGCCAGGCCCACGTCCTCAGATGCCAGGATGATCAGACGCCGGGCGATGAATCGAGGGTCCTCGCCGGCGGCGATCATGGAGGCCAGCCAGTACAGGGCCGCGTCCGGATCGTTTCCGCGAATGCTCTTGATGAACGCGCTGACGGTGTCGTAGTGGCCGTCGCCGGCGCGGTCGTACGCCAGAGCCCGTTGCTGGGCGGCCGACTCGACGTCTTCGAGCCGGGGTGCAACGTGCCCGTCTCCGTCGCGTATCCCCTCCGCGTCGGCGATCGAAACGGCCCCTTCGAGTACGTTGAGAGCCTGGCGGGCGTCCCCGGCGGACAGCTCGACGAGATGCCGGAACGGCTCCGCAGCGAGGGCGACGCCGCCTGCTGGCCCCAGCTCACCGGCCAAGCCGCGCTCGGAGTCGGTCATGGCGCGGCGGACAACCGCCCCTACCTGCTCGTCGGTGAGTGGCTCGAGGCGATACACGCGCAGCCGGGAAAGAAGGGCCGAGTTGACCTCGAAGTAGGGGTTCTCGGTGGTGGCGCCCATCAGGACGATCGTGCCGTCTTCGACATGCGGCAGAAGGGCGTCCTGCTGGGCCTTGTTGAAGCGGTGGATCTCGTCGATGAACAGGATCGTCTGCCGGCCGTTGAGGGCGAGCCGCTCGCGGGCTTCGGCGACCAGGGCGCGAATCTCTGCGACCCCGCTCATAACCGCGGAGATCGTCACCAGCCGAGCTCCCGCCGCCTCGGCCAGGACGCGGGCCAGGCTCGTCTTGCCGCTTCCGGGCGGTCCCCAAAAGAGGAGCGAACCGAGATGGCCGCCATCCAGCGCTCGACGCAGCGTCCCGCGTTCGCCGATCAGGCGCTCATGGCCCACCACCTCGGCGAGCGTGCGAGGGCGCATCCGGGCTGCCAGCGGCTGGCGCTCAGGTGGCGGAACGAACGCGGGCTGCTGTTCACCGGATTCGTCGGCTGGCGTGGTCTTGACGCGGCGCGCTGGCATCCGTCGATCGTACAGGCTGGTCGACTGGCGGGCAGCGGCCACGGCGCGGAATCCTTCGTCGACGCACCGATCTACCTCGGTCGCGGTGGCGTCCGCGGAGAGTCTTCTCCGGCTGGGAGATTAGCTCAGGGGCGCGGCTGAGCAGCCCTCGCCAGGCTCCAGGTTGCGGGAGCCATAAGAGGCTGTGCTATGTGTCCTGGAAAGGCCGCAGCGAGAGAACTGAGGTCACCCGGGGGCGAAGGAGCCGTTTTCGCTAGCTGATCGTAACGACGTGGGCGACATCGATCAGGACCCAGAGAACGGCCAGGGCTGCGGCAATCGTCCCACCGACCAGCAGGATCCTGCGCACGTCCCGGACCACGTACGCGTATTCCTCTGCCGCCCGAGCGGCGAGTAGACCCTGGCCGGCGGCACGGCCCGGACGCGGAGGTTCATCGCCTCGAGCACGATCCCGAACGCGCGTCCGGGTGGCCTCCGCGGCACGATCCTGGGCCACGATCTGGGACTCGAGCTCGGCGGCTCGAGCCTCCTCGGCAGCCGACAGGGCGCTCGCTGACCGAGCATCGGGGCGTGACATGGGTCTGGCGGAGCCGTGCCTCTCGGCATGTCGCTGGCCAGGACGGTTCGATCCACGAGTGCGCTTGGCCATGTGTTGTGAGAGGCCTCCGTTGAACTCTGTCGGGGGTGGGCGCGGGGCAAGCGCCAACCCGTTGGTATCCCTTCGAGCTGTCGCTGGCGTCGAGAATACCATCATGCTCCCAGATCGGGTCGGCTCCCCTTAGCCTCAAGAGCACCCCTACGCCCGCGGCTGGTAGACTCGGGGGCGATCGAGTGGAGGTAGGTGTGGGCTTCTTATCCGACAACTTGGCTGCCATCGTGCTCGTGCTGGCGGGATTGGGCCTCGTCGCGCTGTATGTGTTGCAGTCGCTCCAGGTGAACAAGCTCAGGCGGCGGATCGAACAGCTCACTGGGGGCGTTGAGGACGGTGACCTCGAGACCGTCCTGGGACAGCATCTCGAAACCGTTCATCAGGTTGGGCGCGACCTGGACGAGCTCACGGAACGGCTGGCAGTCCTCGAGATTGCCGCGCGCCACCACTTCTCGCGGCAGGCGCTCATCCGCTTCAACCCCTTCCCCGACACGGGCGGTAATCAGAGCTTTGCGTGGGCCTTGCTCGACGAGTCCGACGACGGTGTCATCGTGAGCAGCCTCCATTCTCGAACCGGCACGCGCATGTACGCCAAAGCTGTGACCGGTGGCAGGGCGGACACGTCCCTCTCGACCGAAGAGCAGGATGCAATCGACGAGGCGCGGTCCAGACGCCCTGCCCGACCGGCAACACCGCCCCGATCTGCGGCCGCCAGCCGCATGGCGCCGGCCGCTGGCGCGGTGCCTGCCCCGGTCGTCCCAAGTCCGGCAGCGCTGCCGGTGCCCGGCCCAGCCGCTGGCGCGGTGCCTGCCCCGGCTGGAGAACCGGCGCCCGTCGCGGGGGCGGCTCCCTCTCCAGCCGCGACGCCTGCGGCTCCGGTTGCGGAGTCCGCTGCCGTTGAATCCACCCACGAGATCTCCGACCGGGCGGCGACCGAGCAAGCGAAAGGCCAGGAAAAGTCGACGGATTCCGGGGCACCTGATCCGGAGGATGCCCCTGACTCCGAGCGCGTTGGCTACAAGCTTGGGCGGCCCCCGGAATCCGAAGCCCGGGAAAAGTAAGCGGATCCCGGCCAGACCGTGACACGTGAGATGTCACTGCCGCCGGCGAGTCTTTCAAGATGACCCGTCCGAGCCGCAGGGCGTCCGCGAGCGACCCGCCTCCGCTACAGCAGATCCCGGTGTGGTGGTCGCCGCCGGACGGCGACGAGCCAGCCGCGGTCGCGACCGAGGGCGTCGAAGCGCTTCTCGCGGGGCTGAACGCGCAGCAGCGGCGTGCCGTATGCCACCGCGAGGGTCCAATGCTCGTCGTCGCTGGCGCAGGCACCGGCAAGACGCAGGTCATCACCCGCCGCATCGCCTGGCTGATCGCCACGCGTCGAGCCCGCCCGTCGGAGATTTTGGCCCTCACTTTCACGGACAGGGCCGCGGACGAGATGCAGTCCCGGGTGGATCAGCTTGTGCCCTACGGCTACACGGACTCGGCTATCTCGACCTTTCACGCCTTCGGCGACCGGCTGGTTCGCGAGTTTGCGCTCGAGCTCGGGCTGCCGACGGACTCGCGAGTCCTTTCGAGGCCGGAGGTCGTGATCTTCCTGCGGGAGCGGCTCTTCGAGTTCGAGCTGGACCAGTACCGACCGCTCGGCGACCCGACGCGTTTTCTCGGCGCGCTGGCGACTCTCTTCAGCCGCTGCAAGGACGAGGACGTGAGCCCTGCCGCCTACCTCGAGTTCGCGACAGGCCTGGCTGCGGCGCTGGACGGAGGCCGGGACGGTGCTCGTGCGGCCGCTGGAGCTACCGCCGCCGAGCCTGCGTCGGACGAGGCGGCGGCGCTCGGAGAAGAGGCTCGCCGTCAGAATGAGCTCGCTCGCGCGTACGAGCGGTATCAGAAGCTCCTGCGAGAGGCCGGTCTCATCGATTTCGGGGATCAAGTCAGCCTGGCTCTCCGTCTGCTTCGGGAATCGCCGGCCGCTCGGCTGGAGCTTCAACGCCGCTTCCGGTACATCCTGGTCGATGAGTTTCAGGACACGAACCGGGCTCAGTCGGAGCTCGTCGAGCTGCTCGCCGCACCGCACGGGAACGTGACCGTCGTCGGCGACGACGACCAATCGATCTACAAGTTCCGCGGCGCGGCCATCAGCAACATCCTCGAGTTCAAGCGGCGCCACCCCCGCGCCCGCCAGGTTGTGCTGAGGCGCAACTATCGGTCCCGCGCCCCCATCCTGGACGCGAGCTATCGCCTCATCAGGTTCAACGACCCGGACCGCCTCGAGGTCCGAAACGGCATCGACAAACGGCTCGTCCCCGAGCGTCGAGGCACGGAGGTGCCGGTCCGGCATCTCGTCTTCGCGACGGGATCCGAGGAGGCCGACTGGGTGGCCCGGGAGATCGCCGCTCGGGCTTCGGGCGGGGCCAGGCCGCGGGACTTCGCGGTTCTGGTTCGGGCGAACGCGGATGCGGATCCGGTCTTGCGCAGCCTTAACCTCGTGGGTGTGCCTTGGCGTTTCTCCGGCACGTCAGGTTTGTATGCGCGGCCGGAGATCAGGCTGCTGCTGGCGTTCCTGCGAGCCGTCGCTGATCTGTCCGCCAGTGTCGACGTCTACGCGGTGGCAGCGTCCGACGTGTACGGCCTGGGCGGTCCCGACCTGACGACCATTGTCAACAGCGCTCGCCGCCGGAACCGCTCGCTCTGGGAGGTGCTGGACGAGCTGACGCGACAGCCCGGCCTGTTGCGGCTCAGTCCCAGTACGCGGGCCACGTTGGAACGGCTGGTCGCTGATTTGCGGCGCTTCACCGAGCTGGCCCATGCCAGACCCGCGGGCGAGGTCCTGTACCAGTTCCTCCGGGACAGCGGCCTGCTTTCGAGGCTTGCTTCGGCTGACTCGGTGGCTGCCGAAGAGGCGCTCCAGAACATCGCTCGTTTCTTTGACATCATCCGGGCCCAGTCGGATCTGCTGCCCGACGATCGAATCGTCTTCGTGGCCCGGCACCTGCAGACGCTCATCGATGCGGGCGACGATCCGGCGACTGCCGAGATCGATCCGGACGCGGACGCCGTCTCGGTCCTGACGGTGCACAAGGCCAAGGGGCTCGAGTTCCCCGTTGTCTACATGACCGGCCTGGTCGATGGTCGGTTTCCGGCCAGGACGCGGCGCGATCCTTTGTCCCTGCCGGGAGGGCTGGTGCACGAGACCCTGCCGGAGGGCGACGCCCACCTCCAGGAGGAGCGACGGCTTTTCTACGTGGGCATGACCAGGGCCCGCGACGAGCTGGTTCTTTCTCACGCCTCGGACTACGCCGGGCGGCGGGCCCGGCGTGTGTCTCAGTTCGTTCTGGAGGCGCTCGACCTGCCGGCCACGGCGTCGACGGGGGCTGCAGCCGAGGCCTCGGCCCACGCTCCGCTCGAGCGGCTGGCCGCGTTTGAGCCCAAGGCGGAACCGGTTGAGCCGGGCCGCGAGTCGGTCGAAGGACCGCTCTCCCTCAGCTTCTATCAGGTGGACGATTACCTGACCTGCCCGCTCAAGTACAAGTACGTTCACGTCCTGCGCGTGCCGATCGCGCCGCACCACTCGATCGTGTACGGATCTGCGCTCCACCAGGCCGTGCAGGAGTTCCACCGCCGCCAGACGCGCGGCTACCTGATGACAGAGGACGAGTTGCTCGCGGCGTTCGATCACGCCTGGTCGAACGAGGGGTTTCTGACTCGGGAGCACGAGGAAGCGCGCCTGGCGGCGGGCCGGGCCGCGCTGCGCCGCTTCAGGGAAGAGCAGATGCGGCCCGGGACGGTGGTGCCGGCCTACGTCGAGCGCGAGTTCAGCTTCACTCTCGACGGGGACCGCATCCGGGGCCGCATGGACCGCGTCGACATCGAGCGCCTTCCGGCCGCCGCCGCGTCCGAGCTCGAGGGGGCGGGCGATGGACAGCTTGCGGATACGGTGACGCCGGCCATTCCCGGTCTGTATCCAGAGCGCGTCACCATAACCGACTACAAGTCCAGCGACGTTCGAGACCCGGTCCGGGCTCGCGAACGTGCCCGCGAGTCGCTTCAGCTCCAGATCTACGCCATGGCCTACCAGGCCGAGACCGGACGTCTGCCCGACTCGCTGCAGTTGTGGTTCCTCGAGTCGGGCCTCGTCGGGCGAGCCGACGTGGACCAGAAGCGACTCGACAAGGCCCGGGAATCGATCCGTCGGGCGGCGGGCGGCATTCGCGGCCGCCGCTTCGAAGCCACGCCCGACTATCTCGCGTGCGGCTACTGCGCCTTCCGCGACATCTGCCCTGCGAGCGCGGCCCGATGATCGGTGGCGTCGAGGCGATCACGTTCGACTTCGGGAACACGCTGGTGCCTTTTCCGGCCGGGCCCATGGACGAAGTCGTGCGCGCGACTGCGGAACGGGCAGCCGACCTCGCAGGCTGTTCCGCGGACGACTTCGCAAGAGCCTGGGGTGAGGAGCGTCAGCGGCAGTTTGCGGGAGACGTGCCCGCGGGCCGCGAGGCCGACATGGAAATTCGCGTCACTCGCGTCCTGGCCAGGTTGCGCGGCCGTCCGGTGCCGTCGATCGGAGAGCGCTGGGACGACACTTCGATCGCCAGTTACTCGGAGCCGTGCGAAGCCGAGATGATCCTCGAAACCTATGCTGATGCTTTCGTCCGGAACATCGTGGTTCCGCCGGATGTCGGCCCGATGCTCGAGCGGCTCGCTCGCGCCTACCGTCTGGCCGTCATTTCCAACTGGCCTCTCGCTCTGTCGATCGATCGGTTCCTCGAGGCCGCCGGTTGGATGGGGAACTTCGCGGCGGTCGTGGTGTCTCAGCGGGCCGGCGTAATCAAGCCACGGCCGGAGATCTTCCAGATTGCGGCCGCGGAGTTGGGCATCGCCTCGGGACCTGCGATCCTGCACGTCGGGGACGACCTCGGCGCGGACGTGGCGGGGGCCCACCACGTTGGCTGGAGAACCGCTTGGATCCGGCTCAAGCCTGAAGACTCGCCTCTTCCGGTGGCGCCGCCGGCTCGCGATGCGCGACCGGACATCACGATCGATTCGATTTCCGATCTCGAGACCGTGCTCGGCCCGCCCGGCCATGCCCTCGATAAGTAGACTGACGTGAGTGGAAGCCAAGGATCGCCTGGGCAATTGCATTTTCATCGGCGCGGCGTTCATCGCATGGGTGGCAGTGGCGCAGATAGTGACGACGACTTATCCGCGAGATAACGCCACAATCGATCTGGTCGGCGCCGGCATGATCGGCCTCGCTTGCGGACTGACTTCCGTGCCACTCTTCTGGCTCCTGCCGTTTACGCGCCACCGCCGCATCGCGCTCCTGGGCGATTGGGGGCGGGCCATTCGCCGGGGTGCCTGGGTGACCGCGATCGTGGCCCTGTTCGTGGCGCTACGTATCCAGGCCGTGTTGAGCTTGCCGATCGCAGTCTTCGTCGTCGTCCTGGTCATCATGGCCGAGATCGCGCTCTCGGCGGACCGCTAGGCGCTAGGCTGTACCCGATGGCCGATCTCCGAAGCGATCCCAGCACCGCCGCCGCACTTGCCCGCCTGTACGATGTCGATCTGATCGAAGATCCCGGCGACCTCGGGTTGTACCTCGCGCTGGCGTCGAGGACCGGCGGGCCCATCCTGGAGATCGCGGCCGGGTCCGGGCGAGTGGCGTTGCCGCTCGTGAAGGCTGGCTATCAGGTTACTGCCGTCGACGTCGATCCGGCGATGCTGGCCCGGGCCGAGCAAGCCGCCACGCAGGCCGGACTCGAGAGTCGTGCCCGGCTCGAGCTGGTAGAGGCGAACCTGATCGGCCTGAGTCTGCCGGGTGGCGCCAGGTTCCGACTGGCCATCCTGGCTGTGAATTCGATCCTGCTGCTGGACACCCGAGATGCCCAGAAGGCAGCGCTCGAAACGATGGCCCGCCACCTCGAACCCGGCGGGATCGCCGTTGTCGACGCCGGGCTGCCGAGCGCAGAGGAGCTGGCCAGCTATGACGGTCGAATCGGCCTCGAATATGTGCGCCAGGATCCGGAAACCGGCCTGCTCGTTACGAAGACTGCCGCAGCTCAGTACGAACCCGCCACCGGCCATGTCGTGGTGACCGCGATCTACGAGGAGGGAGAACAGGGTGGCCCGCCTCGCCGTTGGATCCGTGAAGACCGGCTGCGGCTGCTCAACGCTGACGACCTGCGTGCCATGGCCGAGTTGGCTGGCTTAGATGTAGAGGTGGTCGCGGGCTCTTACGACCTGAACCCGATCGGCCCTCAAGACGAACGGGCCGTCCTGATTGCGCGGAGGCCAGGATGATCCGCCCCGCGACCTTGATATAGTCGCCCCGTGGCCAAACCCGGTTCGATCCGACTGTTAGTCGCGGAGGACGTGCCGCAAGTCAGCCAGCACGTCCGCAACCTGCTGAGCGTTCAGTCGCAGATCAACCTGCTCGAGGTGATCCACGATGGCTCCAAGGTGGTCGATGCCACGCAGCAGCTCCGGCCCGACGCGGTACTGATCGACCTGCTGCTGCAGGGCAAGGTCAAGGGGCCACAGTTGATCGAGAAGCTGCATGAATCCGGCTTGGACGTTCCGGTCGTTGTGCTTACCGTGCCCCAGCATCCGCTGGCACGCGACCCCAACCGTGGCATCGATGCCGTGCTGACCCTGCCATTCAGCGCCTTCGAGCTGGTCAACACCTTGAGCCGGGTGCTGAATGACCGGCAGGCAAGGGCATCGGGCGCCTGCCGCGTGGTGTCGGTGTTCTCGCCTAAGGGTGGGGTCGGGAAGACGACGATCGCCTTCAACCTGGCCGTGTCGCTGGGCCAGATAGGCGTGGCCACGGCCCTCGTTGACGGCAGTCTTCAGTACGGCGATATTCGGGCCCTGCTGAAGATTCCGAGCGACGTTCCTTCGATCCTCGATCTTCCTACCGACCGTCTACAGGAGTCCGACCTGCGCGACGTGATGTGGCGCGATCCGGCGGGCATCGACATCCTGCTGGCGCCGCCACGTGTCGAGATGGCCGAGATGGTCACGGCCCGGGATGTCGAGAAGATGATCTCGCTCGTGCGCCGGCTGTACGAGGCCATCGTTATCGACACATCGGCGGCGCTGTCGGAAGTGACCCTGGCTCTGCTCGACGCCTCCGACGTCGTTCTCTCGGTCGTCACCTTCGACTCGACCACGATTCACAACACCATCGCCGTCGCCGGAATCTTCTCGTCGTTCGGTTATGCACCTGAGAAGGTGCAATACCTTGTCAACCGTTCCGATTCGAGCGGCGGCATCGGCCGCGAAGAGCTGGCCCGCGCCCTCGGTCGTCGGCCCGACTTCGAGGTCGTCTCCGACGGGCGCCTTGTCGTTCAGGCCAACAACGAGGGGATGCCTTTCGTTGTATTGAGCCCCGACGCTGCCATCAGCCGAGACGTGCGACGCGTGGCGCAGACCATCATGGGTCGCACGGCTGGCGTCCCGGTGGGACACTGAGGCCGTGTCCGACGCGCGTCCGATTGGCGTATTCGACTCGGGGGTGGGCGGTCTGACAGTCCTTCGCGAAGTCCTGCGGCGGCTGCCGTTCGAGTCGACCGTCTATTTGGGCGACAACGCGCGCGCCCCTTACGGCGTCCGAGCCGACGATGAGGTCCGGCGATTCAGCATTCAGGCTCTCGATGCTCTCGTGCGGCGGGAGGTGAAGGCGCTCGTCGTGGCCTGCAACACGTCCACGTCCGTTGCTCTCGGTGATTTCCGGCGCCGCTACGACCTGCCGGTTCTCGGCGTGGTTCGGCCCGGGGCGGCGGCCGCGGCGCTGGCCACGCGCAATCGGCGCGTCGGTGTCATCGCCACGCCGGCCACGGTGCGGTCGCGAGCGTACTTCAACGCCATCAAGGATGAGAACCCTGCCATCGAGGTCTACGAGCACGCGACGCCGAGCCTGGTGCCACTCGTCGAGGCCGGGCGTCTCAGCGGACCCGACGTGGAGGCCGCAGTCCGGCTGGCCGTGGCCCCACTGCTTGGCGAGCGCGACGAAGACGGCGATTTCATCTTCCCGTTGCCGCCGTCGGCGAGGATCGACACGCTCCTCCTCGGCTGTACCCACTACCCGTTGCTGGCGGGCGTGCTGCGCGACTCTGTGGGGGATAGCGTGGCAATCGTCGACTCGGCGACGGCCACAGCCTCGTCACTTGCTGAGTTGCTGTCGGTGAACGCCCTGGAGGCCCCAGGCACGACGCGTGGCACGGCCGCCGATGCCGGCATGGCCGGCCATGAGCCGCCGGACGAAGTTGCCGGTGTCCCGACCCACCGACAGCTGACCACGGGCGACGTGGCGGCCTTCCGCGCCGTAGCCGAGCGGATGTTCGGGGAGGAGTTTCCCGACATCGATTCCGTCGACCTGGAAGCCGGCGTGGCGTGAGCAACGCCCCCGCGACCGGAGGGCGGGGTAACAGGCCGGGCTCCACGCGACGCGGCGGCGCCGCCCGAGCTCGCGATCGGTTCCTTCAGGCCGGGTTCCTCCTCGGTGCAGCGGCCGGTGCTGCCGTCACCGTCCTTGGCCGCCGCGCCGAGCTGTCGGCTCGCCGTGGCCTCATCGACTGGAGAGCGGTGGAGCGCATGGCGGCGACGCGGGTTCGCAACGCGCCCGGCACCCTCGACCCGCTTGAGTTGCGACGTGCCGAGCCGGTCTACGCCGCCGCGATGGCCGAGATCGTGCCCGCCCTGAGCCGCGCTCTCGATGCGGAGCTGCCGGGGATCGTCGAGCGGAGCGGCGTCGTCGATCGCGAAGCGTGGGTCTACGCGAACGTGACTACTTTTGCCGCGCTGATAAGCAAGGTCGAAGGAGACCTCCTGGATCAGATCCTTCCGCCCGGCTCGGGCCTGCTCAAGGCGACGATGGCGATCGCCAATCGGATGGTGACGACGCGGCAGACCGGCTACCTACTGGGCTTCCTCGGGCAGCGTGTCCTGGGCCAGTACGACTTCGCAATGCTCTCGGCGGAATCGGCGCCCGGCCGGCTCCTCTTCGTGGACGAGAACATCCGCCGGACGGCGGCGAGTCTTGACGTGCCGCTCAATCCGTTCCGAACCTGGATCGCTCTCCATGAGACGACGCACGCTTTCGAGTTCGAGGCCCACCCGTGGCTGCGGCCGTATCTGGCCTCCCGGCTTGAGCATCAGCTCGCTTCTCTGTCGAGCGGCGTCTCAGTCATGAGCCGGGACGCCCTCGGTAAGCTTGGTCGGGCGCTACGGGGTGCAAGCTCGGGCGAGCATTGGATGGAAGGTTTGATGAACTCGGACCAACGTCGCGAGTTCCGCGAGACCCAGGCCGTGATGAGCCTGCTCGAGGGGTTCGGGGACTACATCATGGACGAGATCGGGCGGGACCTGGTCCCGGACGTGGAACGCATCAGCGCCAGGTTCCATGCCCGGCGCGAGCAGCGGGCCGGCTTCGAGCGGGCGATGATGCGGGTCACCGGAATGGACCTGAAGATGGAGCAATACCGAAAGGGCGAGGAGTTCGTGGCTGCCATCGCTCGGGCTCGCGGAGCTGAAGCGTTGCGCACGCTCTGGTTGGGTCCTGAGACGCTGCCGCTGCCGGAGGAGATCGATTCTCCGTCACTCTGGTTGGCACGGGTAATGCCCGCGCCCTGATCCGAGCCGTCTAGCACAGGGGACGCAAATGAACGCTGAGAGCCTCGGAATCGTGGGACCTGGACACGGACCGGGTGGCTCGCCTCTGGCGATCGCAATCAGCCCGGTGCTCACCGGCCGAGACGCTTTCGGGTCCATGCGCCAGAAGATCCTTGAAGCCGCCCCCGCGGCCAGGCTGATTGCGATCAGCCCTGAAGGGATGGCGGACGAGTCGCTCGACGACGTGGAAGTTCTGCTGCGCGGCTGGTCTCTTGGAGGCGATCATCTCGATCGGCTGATCGGAAGGGCGCCCAAGCTACGCTGGATCCACTCCGTGTCGGTCGGTGTCGAGTCGGTCCTGACGCCCTGCGTTCGCCTGCGCAACCTGACCGTTACGAACGGCCGCGGTGTCTTCGACCGGCCCATCGCGGAATACGTGATGACGATGATGTTGGCGATCTGCCGCCGCCTGCCGCAGCTCATCGAGCTGCAGCGCGAGCGGACCTGGCAGCCGATCGAAGCCGAGGAGCTGGCCGAAACGACGATCGGCCTGGTGGGGCTCGGCGGAATTGGCTGCCAGGTGGCAGGTCTTGCGCGGCCGTTTGGCCCGCGGGTCGTGGCCATCCGTCGCCGCCCGACCGGCGCACCGGTGGAAGGTGTGGACGTCCTGGGGGGCCTCGAGGCGCTGCCCGAACTCGTTGCCGTTTCGGACTTCATCGTTTTGGCCCTGCCGCTCACCGGCGAGACCGAGTCCGTCATCAACGACGACGTCCTGGCCGCCGTCAAGCCTGGCTCCTGGGTCATCAACGTCGCCCGCGGCGCGCTTGTCGATGAGCTGGCATTGCTCCGGGCGCTTCGGTCCGGGCCTCTCGGTGGCGCGGTCCTGGACACGTTCCGCGAGGAACCGCTGCCTGAAACGTCGCCCTTCTACCGGCTCCCCAATTGCATCGTCACGCCCCACACGAGCTGGTCCAGCGCAGAAGTTCTCGGCCGCGCGTTCGATGTGTTCTGCGACAACCTGCGCCTCTACCGCGACGGTGAGCCTCTCAAGTACCTGGTCGACCTGACCGCCGGCTACTAACTCTGGAGCTGGTGGCGACGGCTCCAGGAATGGCCCGTGCAGTGCCGCTGCTGGTGGCCCGGGCTGGCCCGACCGACTAGCATGTGCACCGCAACGAACGTCTTTGAGGAGGCCAACCGTACATGCAGATAGCCATCGTCGGGCTCTCCGGCTCGGGTAAGACGACCGTCTTCAACACGCTTACCCGGGGCCACGCCCAGACCGGCGGCTACGGCGGAATGGAGCTGCACGTTGGAACCGTGAAGGTACCCGACGAGCGGCTCGACAAACTGGCCGAGATCTTCAAGCCGAAGAAGATAGTCCACGCGGACGTCACGTACTTCGACCTTCCGGCTCCGCCGGCCTCGACCGAAGGGCGAGTCGGGACTGAAGAGCTGCCGGCGGACCAGCTGGCTCGACTGCGGGAGGCCGACGCGCTGCTGCATGTAGTTCGGGCGTTCGAGGACCCGGCCGTGCCGCATCCGGAAGGTTCGGTCGATGCCCGGCGGGACCTCGAGCGACTCGATCTCGAATTCACGCTGGCCGACCTGTCGGTGATGGAGAAGCGCATCGAGCGGCTGAAGGTCGCCGGCCACCACGGCAGCCCGGCCGAGCGCGAGGCGAACGATCGCGAGCTCGAGCTGCTGGAGCGGCTTCACGGCCCTCTGACCGGAGGAACGCCTCTCCGCGGGCAGTCTCTGGCGGCCGAGGAGGAGAAGTCGATCCGCGGTTTCCGCTTCCTCACCCAAAAGCCGGTCCTGGTCCTGCTGAATGTCGGCGAGTCGGACCTTCCTCGCGAAGCGGAGATCGTGGCCGGGATCGGGGGACGCTACAAACATGACCGAGCGCTGGTCGACGCATTGTCGGCCAAAATCGAGATGGAGCTGGGGGAGCTCGAGCCCGACGAGGCGGCGGTGTTCATGGACGAGCTGGGCCTGAAGGAGTCGAGCCTGGACCGCGTCCTCAGGCTCAGCTACCGACTGCTCGGCCTGATCTCGTTCCTCACGGCAGGGCCCGACGAAGTGCGAGCCTGGCCGATCCCCGACGGCTCGAACGCGGTCGACGCGGCCGGCGCCATTCACACCGACCTAGCGCACGGCTTCATCCGCGCCGAGGTTGTGTCGTACGAGGATTTGCTCGCGCTCAAGACCATGGCCGAGGCGCGCAAGCACGGCAAGCTGCGCTCCGAGGGCAAGACGTACGCTGTCAAGGACGGCGACGTCATCGAGATCCTGTTCAGCCGGTAGCGGGGCGACGATCCTGGCATTGCGGCGGAGGCTTACCCGCGCCGACGCGAGGGCGCGGGCCGGGTCCGGCAGAGTTCAGTTGGGCAGGGTGTCGTCGCGTGGAAGCTCGACGAAGATGCCCCGATAGTCGGGCGAGTCGTCCTCGTCTTCATCCGAGTCGAGACTTGCCAGGTAGTTGTCGTCGTCCTGCTTCGAAACGTTGACCGACGCGGTCAGACGCTCGTCCGAGATCGAAACAAACCCATGGTCGCGCTCGAGCTCCTCGGCGATGGCCTCGATCAACGTGTCCTGCTCGAACCCGTCCTGGAGGCCGTGTCGGATCGATTGGACGAGTTCGAAGAAGGAGTCGGCGTCCATTTCCTCCTCGCGCACAAGGAGCACGTCGGCGAAGATGTCGTCGTCGCCCTCGCGAAGTTCATAGAAGAACACGGTTCCACTCCAAAGGAGACAGCGGCTGAAAGCGCGCCGAGTATACCCCTCGCCTCTCGCCAGCCGAGCCATGAGGGGTCTGGCTTGAGCGGTCGCATCCAGGTCATTGTGGTCGGTGCGGCTTCTCGAGATCTTGCGGACGACGATCCGCGAGGTTGGCGGCTGGGGGGCGCGGCGACCTACTGCTCGCTCGCGGTGGCGCGACTCGGCCTGCGGGTGGGCTGCCTGCTGGGCGTCGATTCGCTCGCTGCGCACGCCGATGAACTTTCTCTGTTTGAGGACGCCGGAGTCGACCTGCGCGGGGTCCGGCTGGATCGAGGACCGGTCTTCGAGAACCTCGAGGCAGACGGCCATCGACGGCAGAGATGGCTGTCAAAGAGCGACGCCCTCCCGGCTGGGGCCCTGCCCGACGAGTGGCGCGGCGCAGCCGGTTGGTTGCTCGTTCCGGTTGCCGGTGAGGTGGGCGAGGACTGGGCGGCAGAGGCGCGGACCGCCGCAGCGAGCGGCGCGCGAGTCGGCGTGGGCTGGCAGGGCCTCTTGCGCGAGTTCGACGACGATGGCTGGGTGAGGCAGGTGGGGCCGCGGGCGGATGCCCTGGTCGGTGTTTCAGGACTCGTGTGCGCCAGCGTCCACGACCTGCCGCGGGGAACCAGCCTCGAGGAGCTCCGCCGCCTGGCACCCAACGCGACCGTCGTGCTCACCGCCGGCAAGGGCGGCGGATTCGCTTTGCGAGGCGAGGAGCTGACGCGCTACCGAGCCCTCGCGGTGGGCTATGCGCTCGACCCTACTGGCGCGGGCGATGTCTTCCTCGCCGCTTTGATGGCCGCCTGGATTCTGACCGGGGAGCTGGCCACGGCCGCGACTCTGCGCTTCGCCGCGGCTGCCGCGGCCTGCTCCGTTGAGGGCGTGGGTCTGGCCGGGATCCCGACGACGACCCAGGTGGGGGTCCGGCTGCGCCGGTAGCTTCGTGCTGCTAGAGAACTGCGCGCTCCAGCCGACGCGCGAGCCGGGCCCGGCGCTTTGCCAGGTCGGCTTCCATGGCTCGGCGCTGCATGGCGTTGCCGTGGCCTCGGCTTCGGTACAGGGCGAGAAGGGCCTGGTCGGTGGCCGCCCACGCCCCGGCGAGGTCGCGCTCGCGGTGCTCGCGCTCTTTCGCCAGTTCGATCCAGCCCATACCCGCAAGTGGGCCGGGAGCCGAAACGAGACGGCTCCAGGCAACGCCCGCCTCGCCGAGGCGGCCGCTGCGGCGCAGCAGTCGGGCAAGCTCGACGGTGGCCATCGCCACGTCCGGATCGCCGCCGTCGATTGGCGCGCCGGCGATCTCCAGGCAGGCAACCGCTTCTTCGATGCGGCCCTCGTGGCGGAAGAGGCGCGCCAGCCGGACCAGGTCGCCGGGAGGAGCCCAGCGCCGGACCTGGCCCTCGCCGTAGCCGCGTTCGAGGTGGGCCAGGATGCGGCCCAGCGTGACGACGTCCTCGGCGTTGTGGCGGGCCACAACCCTGATCGGGCCGGCCGGACCGCCACGCAGGAACGAGTGGTAGACGGCTGGAATCTCCCAGGACGGAATGTCCGGCGCACGATGGCGGCGGAGCAGATGCCGTTCCACGGTCTGGAGGCGTGCATCGGGCAGACGATGCCGAAAGAGCCGCCGGACGAGGGGCAGCAAGTCCAGGTGTCCGTCGAGTTCAGGTGGCACGCGGCGACACATCCGATACCGCGTCTCGAGGAGCGGCCAGTCGAACGTTCGGCCGTTGTAAGTAATGAGGCGGGCTCCGAGTGGTGTGGCGTCTGCCAGGGCGTCGAGCAGCGCGCCTTCCTCCGAGTAGTCCGGCAGCAGTAACTGCACCTGATGCATCAGGTCGCCCTGCCACCAGCCGATTCCGATCATGAATGCGACCGTTCCGGCGGCCGATCCGAGACCGGTCGTCTCGGTGTCGAGACAGAGGAGGGAAGCGTTGGGTCCGGGCATCCCCGGCAGAGTGGCCAGTCTCGCTCGATCGAGAGGCAGGTAGACCGGCCGAAGCTCTCGGCGGACATACCAGCCACGACGGGTCTCGATGGCCTCGGCGTCCAGGCTCTTGGCCATGCGCCGGGCGAGCGATGCCGGATCGACGGGCCCGATGCCGCGCCAGACGGGCTGTGGCGTGCCGAAGGGCTCGCCCGCGGCCACGACCGCGGCAATGACGCGGCGGATGTCCGGGTCGGCCTCGCCCCTGCGATCGACGTGCGCGACCGCCGCCCTGGCCCTACGCTTCTCGTCGAGGTAGCGCTGCAGGCGGGTCCCGTCGATGGTCATGGCGCGGCGGCCGGCCGGCCTGCAATGCCCGCGGCCCCCGCCGCCGGGTGCCGCGCCGAAGATCGTGCGGCGCCGGCATCGGGGGCGAGTGCTCGCAGGAGCCTCAGTGCCAGGGCCTTCGCGTCCACGTCCCGTTCCAGCCTGGGGCCCGTGCAGGCCGGGCATCCGCTCTCGCAGCCGCACCGGGCGATCAGGTCGGCTGCCCCCGCTACCAGCTCGTCATGGCGCTCGAATAGCCGCTCCGACAATCCGACGCCGCCCGGCACGGCTTCATACAGGTAGCACGTGGCCGCCCCGCTGTGCGGCGATCTGACCTGGCTTACGAGGCCCAGGTCTCGAGGATCGACCATCAGCAGGACTGCCGCGACTGCCTGGATCGCTCGCCCGACGCCGAGCAGGGCGATGTCTAGGTCAGCCCGCCGCCAGCCCTCGGCTGCAGAACCGAGCATCAGCCAGTAAGCCGTCGTCTGAAGCTCGATCTCTGGCAGATGAACCGGACCCCAGCCCAGGTTCTCGTCCGTCCCGAACTTGAGCTTCTTGAACATGCTGACCAGGCTGGAGACCATCACTTCGCCGTGAGCGCGATCGCAACCTGTCGCAGGCGCCGTCGCGAAGGTCTCGAGCGGCTTGAGGGTGACCGCCCGATCGGCGTAGGTGTAGTGGTTTATGTCGACACGTCGAACGTATGCCTTGCGCTCGTCCCAGTCGAGCTTGTCGACGTGGTACTGGGCCGACTCGTGCATGTAGATCGCGTCTTCGTGGACCAGCGTCTGGGCCGCGAAGATGTCGATCTCGCCGATCACCCGAGGCCGATCCGGCGTCGTGTCGATGATCACGACGTTCTCCTCGGCAGCGGCTCGCAGGGAAACCGACGAGGCCGGGAAGTTGTCACTCGACCAGTACCAACGGCCGTCGCCGGCATGCCGGACCAGGCCCTCCTCTGCGAGGAATTCCAGGAGCGGCTCCGCTTCGGTCGGACCGAATCGCTCACCCGGTTCGAACGGCAGCTCGAAGCAAGCCGCCTTGAGGTGACCGAGCAGGACGTGCAGGTTGTCGGGGTCGAGACGAGCCTCCTCCGGAGGCGATTCGAGGAGGAACTCCGGGTGCTCGACGACGTACCTGTCGACGGGTCCACCGCCGGCGATCAGGACCGAAACGCTCGTCTCCGCCCGGCGCCCGGCCCGCCCCATCTGCTGCCAGGTCGCGGCTATGGAGCCCGGGTAGCCCGCCAGGATCGACACGTCCAGCTGGCCGACGTCCACGCCCAGCTCCAGTGCGTTTGTGGTGACGACGCCCAGCAACTCGCCGTCCCGAAGCCCGCGCTCGACGGCTCGGCGCTCCGTCGGCAGGTACCCGCCCCGATAGCCCCGGACCCGGGTCCTGGGGCCGTCGCCCAGACGGAGCGCCTCCCGAAGGTTGGACAGCATCAGCTCGACACCAACTCGCGACCGGCCGAAGACGAGCGTCTGGCGGCCGGCGCGGAGGAACGGCAGTGCCCACCTCGTGGCGAGGGTCTGGGCTGAGCCGCGCGCGCCAGTCACGGGATCGAGAAGCGGCGGCTGCAGCATCACGATGTGCCGCTCGCCGGACGGGGCGCCGTTCCTGTTTACGACCCGCGCGGCGCGCCCCGTCAGCAGGGTCGCCAGCTCCCCCGGGTTTCCGATCGTGGCGGAGCAGCAGACGATAACCGGGTGCGAGCCGTAGTGAGCGCAGATTCGGAGCAGCCGGCGCAGCACATTGGCGACGTGGCTGCCAAAGAGGCCGCGGTAGGTGTGAAGCTCGTCGATGACGATGAAGCGGAGCTGCTCGAAGAGCTGGAACCACTTTGTGTGGTGCGGCAAGATCGCGGCGTGCAGCATGTCCGGGTTCGTGACTACGACCTGGCCGGCCGATCGGATGGCGGAACGGATTGGGTTTGGCGTATCGCCGTCGTAAGTCGAAGCGTTGACGTGAAGGCTGGCGGCCCGGCTCAGCTGGCTCAACTCGGCGACCTGGTCCTGGCCCAGGGCCTTGGTGGGGAAGAGGTACAGGGCGCGTGCCGTAGGATCCTCGGCGAGGGCCTGGAGCGTCGGCACGATGTAGCACAACGACTTACCGGATGCCGTCGGCGTGGCGACCACGACGTCCTCGCCCAGCCGGATCGCCTCGAGCGCCTCGGCCTGGTGGCGATACAGCGCGGTGACGCCGCGGCTTTCCAGGCCGGTCCTCAGCCCGTTATCAAGCCACTCCGGCAGCGGCACGAAATCGGCGGTGCGCGCTGGGATGTGGGCGTGGTGCAGCACCCCGCTCGACATCGATGGCTCAGCCATCAATCGATCCAGGACGGCTCCCACGCCGGCGGGCTCGTAGTAGCGCATCGCGAGACCTCAAACAGAACGTACGTGCGAAATATGGGCCAGTGTAGCAGCGTTTTCAAGTGCGAACTCGTGTTGACACGTCAGCTGCCCCAAAGCTACGATTCTGGAATGTACGGACGCGACCCGGAGCCTCCTCCGGACGACGTCTCGACTGCGTCGTCCGCGCCCAGGCCCGCCATTTCGTTCACGAGGCGGCGACTTGCGCTGCTAGTCGCCGGCCTTTTCTCGCTGTGGCTGGTGGGCGTCTTCGCCCGTCAGGTCGGGGAGGCCTCATCAGCGGCCAGCCAGGCCGACCAGATGCGCGCTCGAAACGCCGCCATGGAGCGCGACGTCGCCTCCTTGGAGCAGGAGCTCAAGCTCATCCAGCAGCCGGGGTTTGTGGCGCAGATGGCCCGCGGGTATCTGCTCGGATCGCCCAAGGAGATTCCGTTCGTCCTCGACCCTAGCGCGCCGCCTCTTCCGGCCAACGCTCCGGGCTCGATTGGCATAAAGCCGGACGCGACGGCTCAGACAGCCAGTCCGCTCGACTCCTGGCTGCAGGTGCTGTTCGGATCCCAACAGTAGCGCGCCGAGCGCTACGATCCCGTCATGGTCACAGCAGCGGTTTCCCGTCGCCGTCCTCTGAAGGTCGGCGTCCAGCTTCCTGAGATAGAACGGCGCATCCGGTGGCCGGAGCTGGCGACGATGATCCGGAGGATCGAGCAGGTCGGCTTCGATTCGCTCTGGACGGGCGACCATTTCCTGTACCGCATGGCCGACGGCTCGGCCGACGCGCCCTGGGATGCGTGGTCGCTTCTGGCGGCTGCGGCAGCCATAACCTCGCGCGTGGAGCTCGGACCTCTCGTTACGCCAGTCGGTTTCTACAATCCGGCCGTCCTGGCGAAGAAAGCGGCCACGGTCGACGAGATATCCGGCGGCCGACTGGTCCTGGGCCTTGGCGCCGGTTGGAACGAGGTTGAGTTCCGGGGCTACGGCGTGCCTTACGACCATCGAATATCCCGCTTCGAGGAGGCGTTCACCATCATTCGGACGCTGCTCCAGGAAGGCGAGATCGACTACGAGGGAACGTACTTCAGCGCTCGCGACTGCCAGCTCGTGCCCCGGTCGCGCCCGGGCGGGCCGCCTATCCTGATCGGCTCAGTGGGCGAGCGGATGCTCGAAATCACGCTTCCCCACGTGAAGTCCTGGAATGTCTGGTACACGGACACCGGCAACAGTCCCGGCGGTGTCGCTCCGCTGCGGGCCCGAGTGGCGGCGATCTGCGCGAAGGTAGGGCGCGATCCAGCGGCCGTGGATGCCACGGTAGCGGCGCTCGTGCGCATGCCCGGTGGAAAGGGCCGGCGCCAGGGCGATTACGGTCCCGGCGCGGCGCCGGATCCGCTTCAGGGTCCTCCCGAAGTCATCGCCGAGGGATTGCGCGCCTACGCCAGAGCAGGCGTCAAGGAGGTCCAGCTCGTCGTCGACCCGATCACGCTCGCGTCCCTCGAGGCTCTCGGGCCCGTGCTCGAACTGCTGGATCGGGGCTAGACGAAGAGAAGGGCGGCGGGCGGTTGGACCGCCTCGCCGCCCTTTTGGCGACTCGATACGTGGTGGCCGGTGTTACGGAGCGCTGCCGGTCCAGCTGCCGCGGCCGCTGCATAGGTCGAAGCCGACCAAGCAAGCGGCGCCGTTGTTACCAGTCGTGATGTCGCGGAAGGAGATCGCGGAGCCGTAGACGTAGGCCGCGTTCACCCACACGCCCGCGTCGGCGGACCGGGCGGCCCACATCGGCGACGAAATGCTCGTCCCGCCGACTACCCACCAGCCGGACTGGCCGCTGTAGCGGGTGCTGTCGTAGACGGAGACGCCGGATGCGGGGTTCGCGTCGAGCGAGACATCGGGCGTGGCGCGCTTGGTGCCGCAGTTGACCTGGGAAAAGCCCGAAAACGCCAACTGCGCTGATGTCGCCGTCTCATAAGCGCTGCAGCCGCCGCCGCCGCCGGACCAGCCGGTCTCCGAGAAGAAGTTGCCACCAGAGAAGGTGAGCGTCGTGCCGCCCACCGAAATGACGTTCGGCGACGCCGACGGCCATTGCGCCGGCAGGCCGCTGTCGCCGGCGGCGACGAAATAGCTGACGCCCGGCTGCAAGAAGTTGGAGTCGTACGCGGTCTCGCCACTGAATTCGCTGGCGCCCCAGCTGTTGGACACGTAGTTGGCATGGGCTCCGGCGTAGTCCTCGGCAGCCATCAGGTTGGAGAAGCTGCTGCTCGACGCTTCGACCAGGAGGATCTTCGCTCCCGGCGCGATGGCGTGGGCCCATTGGACATCCAGGCTGATCTCAAGCGCCCACCCGGAGTTTGCCTGCGGATACCGGGTCGTGCCCGTCTGGCTAACCTTCTTAAAGCAGCCGTTCGCCGAAGTGCACGCTGGCAGGCCGAACTTGCTGCTGAAGACGACCAGGTCGTTTGCGGCCGTCGGATCGTCGTAGGCGTCGACGATCGCGATCGTCTTGCCGGCTCCGATGCTGGCGCTTGTTGAGAAGCCGTAGACGGACTTGATCGTCGCCGGCGACAGACCGCTGGGCGCCGACGTGATCGCTGGCCGCACGCGGAACATGGGACTGGCGGAACCGCCGGCCGGGGCGGCGGCCGCCGCCGTTGCAGGCACGGCTGCGAGCAAAAGACAAGCCGACACGATGCCGAGAATGAGCTTCATGCGTTGTCTCCGTACTTGTGGACCCTGCGGCTGCACGAGCCAAACGTGCCTCGTTGGCCTCGAGACTACGCGGTCATGCCCCCTCACGCGTCGAATATACAAGCATCGCTCGTTGGGCGGCAATCCCCCGATGGTCACGTCCCACGGCGTGGTGTAACAGCCGAAACCGGCTGGGAATGCGAACGGCTCGCCATGCCGCCGCAGCCGACAGTGACAGGGTCGAGGACGCGGCGCAGACGCCACGCATCTGCCTCCCGGTACGGCGCTGCGAGGCCTCGGCGGCTTGGCCTCGTCCGGGCCCATCGGCTACACTACGCCGCGCCACGGCGGAGTAGCTCAGTGGTAGAGCAGGGGACTCATAAGCCGCCCGGCCGAAACGCAGCAGGTCGTGCGTGGAGCGGGGTCGCGAACCGAGTCACTTATAGGCTGCATTTACGCTCGAAACGGCCTTCACCCTGGAGCACGGGCCTAGATGTCCTTTGCTGAGACCGGGTTACCGTAGAGCAGGGGCTAGTACCCCAGGGCGCGGTCCAGACGCTTGGCTGTCCTGCTGGAGACCGGGCCCGACCTCCCGCGGGGCAGCCCAACCGTAGGGAAGACTGGGGCCGTAGACACCGCGAGCCGAGAGATACAACCTGACACGATGGCGCCTAAGATCGCGGTTTTCAAGTCTGGGCCCCGACGTTCGCGGGCGTTCGCCGATCACACATTCACGCACGAACCGCTCATCCGTTCGGGAGTCGTAACCGGCTCCGTGCGCCCCTGTTGCTACCAGCAGTTGCTACCAGCGAGACGCCGTCGAGAACCACAACGTCGTCGTGTGGGGGTCTAGACCCTCAGTCAGTGGTTCTGCTCTCGGTATCGAAACTCTCGTCGCCCTTCGTCTCCTGCGGGGGGCTCGGTCGAGTTTGCGTTTTCGCCAGAACCCGAAACCCTCGGATGACGTTGTCTCCGAACTGGCGCCAGAAACGCTTGTACCGTGCGGCGAACATGCAGGCGCCGAGAAGGTAGGCTGCTACGAGCCACCCGCCATCGAGTACTCCGCGGCCGGCTACCGTTCCAACGCCTTGAGCGACCGCGGCGACAAGAAAGGCCACCGCCGCGTTCCTGCAGAAGGCTATCTGCGAGTTGAGACTGACTAGCCGCGCCTCCTTGCCGGCCTGCTGGAGGTCGGTGTATGCCAACCCGTAAAGGCGCCTCCGAGAGAGGCCTGCGCCGTAGTGGCGCTCCAGCTCGCGAGCGACCCGGTCAGCTTCGACGTCGGTGTATGTCCCGCCGTGTCCGAAGACCCCCCACAGAGGATCGGAAGAGCCCCCAGGTGCGTGCCCCCACACCACAGGTTGGAGCCACGCCGCCACGCTCGCCAGCATGTGGCCTACCAGGAACGCGAGACCGAGGAGGAAGACGAGGGCGGAGGCCCCGGGTTCGGTCTGGGGCCACCCCCAGAAGGCGAGATACACGGCCCCGATGGTCGTACCACCCGGGATGATGAATGCCAGGTAGTCGTACGCGGAGTAGAGGTTCATCGGCAGTTCTCGCTATCGAGGGGCGTCGAACGATCCCGCATACACGTAGCCTTTTCGGCTCTGACCCTCGTCGTCCAGAAACGCGAGGTTGACGCGCTTCCTCGTGTAGACGTGGACCTTGCCCTTCTGGCAGTCGAACAGGATGTCGCCAGCGGAATTCTGGGTAATCGTGTTCCAACCCGAGTAGTAGTTGAGATGCTCGCCCTCCGCTTCACCGAGCACGATCACCTGGGGCGACAGGGTCGCAAGCATCGCTGCAGGGACGACGTCGCGTCCGTGGTGTGGGGCGAACAGGATGTCAACCTGCGGCAGACTGACGTCGTCCTCGATCGCTTCTAGGAAGTCCGTCTCGAGGTCGCCCATCCACAGGCACTGGCGCCGTGTTTGAGCGAGTACTTAATGATCGGGCAGATGTCGTTCGCGCTGTCGCCGTCCTTGGCCGCCTCTAGGGCTGCCTGGTAGTCCGGGTTACTGAGCTTTGGCCACAGGATTTCGAACCCGGAGCTCTCTCGATCGTCGTCGCGCTCATTCAGCCATTTGCGCTTGCAGCCGGCGTAGAGGTAGAAGGCCTTCTTCGAGCCGCGGAGCCCGCAGTAGTGCGTGAAGTCGTCGGTCTCGTCGGCCTTGGTCGCTTCATTCTCGACACAGTAGAAGTTGACTATTCGAGTTCGATCGTCGAGAGCGGTGAGGCCAAGGATGTGATCCAGGTCCGGATGCGTCGAGATGAACCTCGTGATCCCTTTGCCTGCTTCGAGCTGCTCGATCTCGTCCAAGATCGGGTCCTCCGACCCCTCCCGGAGGCAGCAGTCGATGAGGGTGAACGTGCCGTTGGCGTGGTCCACGTAGAACATGTCACCGTAGCCGACGGAATAGGACTTGATGTCGCTCATGGGTCCCCCCCAACTGCGTGGTACGGACGTTGTTGCGCTCTCAGGATAGCGAGCCGCGACGCCCCCGGACTCGGCTGGTCGGGGCGTCCCCGAGATCGGGCGTCCGGGCGCGACCGACGCAACCCCCCAACGCCGGTAGGGACGGTCCTCCCCAATGCAACGCTAGAAACGATCCCGCACACTGGCTAGGGAGTCGTGCAGCTGGCGACGGGGCCACGGGAGTTTCGGGCGCACCGAAATGGTGCCTCTGCGTGGCCACAGATTCCACCTTCAACTCGGCCATCACGGCGCCTGTCCCAGAAAGAGGTCAT
>DASWZK010000140.1:0-9518 GCA_036404515.1 Candidatus Limnocylindrales bacterium | reverse complement strand
GACCGCCACGCCCTCCATGGTGAACGCCGCGTAGCCGGCCTCGGTCAGCTCGTCCCAGGCCGCCTGCAATAGCGCCGCTTCGAGCTTGGGCCCCCGCCGACGGGTCGGCGGCCCTGCCTTTCGCGTGGCCGGCGTCGGCGCCGTCGTATCGGTCCCGGCGAGGAGGTCCACGCCGGCCGCCTGCAGCGCCGCGACGGTGCCCAGGGCGTCGTCCCAGCGGCCCTGCGGGTAGACGTTCATGCTGCCGCGGAGGGACTCGAGCCATTCGGCGGGCAGCCTGCCGGCCACCCGCTCGTCGGCAGCGAACCCTGCCCCGGCGCGGCCGAGGGCCGACGACACGACGGTTAGGGTCGGGATCACGAACGTGTCGGCGGCCACGATCTCGGCGACGATCTCGGCGGTATGGGCGCCGTCGATGAACAGGTGTCCGAGGCCATCCACACCGGCCGCGACCGCGCGCCGCGTGCCCTCGATGGTCGTGACGTGGGCGACCGTGAGGCGGCCGTGGCGGTGGGCCTCACGGACGGCCGTCGTGAGGACCTCGTCGCTGATGACCGGCAGCCCGGGATGGCCGACCACCGTGCCATCCTCGATCATGATCTTGATGTAGTCGCTGCCGTGCGCGACCTGGCGCTCGATCGCCTTCACCGTCTCCTCCGGCGTGGAGCAGAACGGGAACTCGAACTCGGCGGGATCGACCGCGTCTGCGGTCGGGTCGCTCGGGATCGCGCTCTCGAAGTCGTCCCCTTCCGGCGGGCCGTACTCGGTCGGGTGCCCGCCAGGCGGGGTGATCCCCATCCCGGCCGCGCGCACGTCGGCGACGTCGTCCCGCTCTGCGACGGCCCGACGCTGCCCCGGCGTCCAGTAGCCCATCATGTCGAGTTCGGTGGTCACGCCGAAGCGCAGCGCCAGCCGGAGAGCCCCCAGTCCAGTGTGGCAGTGGGAGTCGATCAGGCCGGGCAGGAGGGTCCCGCCGCCTGCGTCGACGACCGTGGCATCGGTTGGCACCGATCCGCCGACCCGGCGGATGACCCCACCGTCGATGAGGACGGTGGTCGCATCAATGACCCCTTCCCCATCGAAGACGCGTGCGTTGGTGATGGCGGTGACCATTCCCAGCCTTCCAGTTCTCTGCGACGGCGCACCTCGGGGGCTCCGGCGCGCCGCCCCGTCCGAGGCCCTTATCAGCGTTAAGTCCTTAGCGCTGTAAAGCGTGCCTTAACGCTGCTAAACTGTCAATCGTGCCTGCCTCCTCAGCTAACCGAGCCCCCCGACTGGACCGCGACCAGGTGATCCGCACCTCCATTCGCCTGCTCGACGACGTGGGCCTCGACGGGCTGACCCTGCGGCGCCTGGCAGCCGAGCTGGGTGTCCAGGCACCGGCCCTGTATTGGCACTTCGCGAACAAGCAGGACCTGCTCGACCACGTGGCTCACGCGATGACAGAACCGTGGCTGCAGGCCGTCCCGGCGACCGGTGTTGGACGACGCTGGGACGAGTGGCTGACCGAGGTCGGGCGCAGCTATCGGACCTTGCTGCTCTCGCATCGTGACGGCGCTCGACTCGTCGCAAGCACGCGACCCCTCCCGGACAGCCTCCCACTGCTCGACGGCTGCATCGCCGTGTTCCAGGTGTCAACCAACTGCAGTGCTGGGCAGGCGTTGCAATGCCTGACCACGATCACCACGTATGTCCGCGGCTTCGTCCTCGACGAGTACGCCGAGCTTCTTCGCTCGCAAGCACAACCCGATCGTGCCGATGCCGAGTGCACCACGATCCCGAATCCAGCTCTCCAGGGAGCGCCGCGCATGGATGCCGCGATCGAGGAGATCGGATCGCCCAACGGAGAGGGGGCATTCGAGTACGGGCTGCACATCATCGTGGGTGGCATCCGCAGCGCCGTGGTGACTCACCGGACCTGAAGACGCCTGGCCGCGGCGATCCACTCATCGCGCCCCTCGATCGGCAGGTCGTAGGTGGCAAGCCGCGCAGGTGCCCGGCTCTCCTGCGGTTCGTGCCCTGGCCCAGAGGCAATCCGGCGTCGACACGCGGCGTGCGGTTGATCGTCAGGAAGTGCAGCGATTGCTGAGTCGAGGAGGTTCGAGCCCTTTCGCGCCGACTATGGTCGGGCGATAGTGACGGGGCTTCCGCAACCTACCTCGACGCGACGATCGGCACTTTTGGTCGGAGGTCCGACTCGTCAGCGACCTCCGACTTCGCCGAAAATCTCGGCGCGGCTGGCCAAATTCCAAGACATCGCTCTGAACGAGCCGCGTGAACCCTACGGCTGGTACAACTCGGCTGAGGTGAGGTTTCCCGGGTCGCCGTCGCCGACTCCTCCGGCGATGAGAACGCGGCCGTCGGCCAGCAAGGTCGCGCTGTTGCCCAGCCGCCCGTCACTCATCGAGCCGGTCGGGCTCAGCTTGCCGGTCGCCGGATCGTACAGCTCGCAGGAAGCGAGATAGCCAGATGCCTTGGGGGCCGAACTGTCGAAACCTCCCACGATGAGGACTCGGCCGTCGGCCAGTAGGGTCGTCGTGTAGAAACCGCGGTCCGTATCCATCGAGCCGGCCGAGCTGAACTTGCCGGTCTTCGGGTCGTACATCTCCAGGGAGTAGACAGGCCCGTTGCCGTCGTTGCCCCCGGAGATGAGAACCCGTCCGTCTGGGAGCAGTGTTGCGCTCTCGCCGTACTCGGCGACAAGCATCGAGCCAGTCCGGCTGAACTTGCCGGTCGCCGGGTCGTACAGGTCCGCGGAAGCGGCGGCGGCGCTACCCTCGTTGCCGCCTCCGGCTATGAGGACCCGACCGTCGGCGAGCAACACCGCGGCGGCGGCGTCGCGCCCCGTCGTCATCGAACCGGTGGGGCTGAACCTGCCGGTCGCCGGGTCGTACAGCTCGGCTGAGGCCAGCATCGCTGGCCCGGTCATGGTCTCTGGGATGGTGCTCCGTCCCCCGGTTCCTGGATGGTAGGCCATCGCCATGGCCGCGTAGTTGAAGGTCGATCCTCCGGCGAACAGGACGCGGCCGTCGGCCAGCAGTGTGGCCGTGTGGCCCATGCGTCCCGTAATCAATGAGCCGGTCGAGCTGAACTTGCCGGTCGCCGGGTCGTACAGCTCGGCTGAGGCAAAAGTTGTCGTGTTGTCGTTGCCGCCGACGAACAGGACGCGGCCGTCGGCGAGCCGCGTCGCCGTCCCGAAGTCACCGTCCTTGGCAGCCGGGCCCGTGCTGCTGAACTTCCCGGTCGCTGGGTCATACAGCTCGGGAGATGTCGCGCCGTTCCCCACGATCAAAACGCGCCCGTCGGCGAGCAGGGTCGCCGTGCCGTTGTCCGAGGTGGTCATCGAGCCGGTCGGTGTAAAGCTGCCCGAGGCCGGCAGAGTCGGAGTATGGGTTGGGGTCGGGGACGGACTCGCACTCGCGATGGCGTCGCTGCTCCCGGACGATCCGCTTGCGCTTGGTGCCCCCGCCCCACCCACCGAAGACCGGCCGGTGTTGGCCCCCCTGACGGCGAGAGACGCGACGATCGCGATCACCGCCAGCGCCCCTAGACCGGCGAGGGTCCTGCCGCCTCGGCTTCGGTGGATCACCGGGCTCCTCGACAGGCCAGCCACGTCGGTTTGTGCCGCCGCGAGCTCAGCGTTGACGAGACGTCGCAGGCTCGCATCGAGCTTGGGATCAGCGGGCCAGTCATTCATCTCGGAGTTCCTCTCGCAAGTGGGCAAGACCCGTCTTTAGCTGCGTCTTGATCGTGTTCTCGCTTACGCCCAGGGCCGCCGCCGTCTCACGCACCGAATAGCCCTCCAGATAGTGGAGAGCGATTGCGGCCCGAACGCGACGCGACAGAGCCCTCAGGCCGACGCGTAGCGCAAGCGACTGGTCGTGTCCGGGCTCGGGGGAGGCTAGGTCGCGGACGTGCGGTCCAAACGAAAGGAATCGGCGCATTGAGCGCACGCGACGGACCGCCTCCCGTGTTTCGATTGCCAGGAGCCAGGCGCGAAGCGACCCGGGATCGCGGAGGGTATGGCCCCGCCTGAGGGCGATCTCGAACGTGACCTGGACCACGTCCTCCGCCTCGGCCTCGTTCAGGGTGATCAGGCGGGCGGCCGCAAGGAGCACCGCGCCGTGCCCAGCGAGCCTGTCACCGATCTCCAGCTCCAAGTCCCGCTCAGCCAAAGCTACCGACACCACTTCTTGATCTCCCATCCCACTGCCCACTCTAAAGAGGGAGGCAGGCGCCGATTCGGGTGATATAGCTCTTTGGCGCGTGTCCGGCGGATTCCCCGGCGATCCAGCGGCACGGCACGTCAAGCCGACGCTCAGCGCCCCTCGGTCAATGCCCCATCGCTTCGCACCCTGCTGCGATCGTGTTGCTTTCGACGGCCGGACAGACCACCTGCACGGATTGGTATTGCGGCTGGCGCCGTCCCCGCCGAACGCCTGGCGGCCCTAGAAGCCGGGACAGCCCGCCACGTTGCCCGTCAACGTGGGCGACGCATTTCAGCGGCACGAACAGATAGACGACGCAGACGACTTGGTGCCACGCAAGGGCGCTTGCTCCTGTCCCCTCGTAGCAGCGCGAGAGCCTGCGCCAGCGCCCGAGTCGGGCGAAGGCGTGCTCGACCTTGTAGAGCGGCGCGAGTGGCATGAAGCCGTGCCCTTCAGCGGGGCCTTGATGTCGAGCACCAGGTGGTTACGGGCGGCGAGCGAAGAATAGGCGCTTCGCCCGTAGACGAAGTCCGTGAACGAGCTCAGCCCGACCCCGTCTCCGGCGCAAGCATTGCACAGGCAGTCGTGAGACCGGCAGGACGTGTTGGTTAGTCGTGATATGCGGCGGGACTGCGTGGTCGGCCCTCCCACTATCGTGCGTTGAGGTGGTCGCTGCCGATGCTGACATCGTCGGCCGCCGTGACCGGCCAGACCTCGAGGTCGGGGCGCGCCAGCAGCGCGTCGACGAGCGCGCCGGACCCGCCGACATAGGTCGAATCGAGATCGGTGTCAGAGGCGACGAACCACGCCCGATCCGCCGGCCACATGAGCGTGGGTGGCTTCGACCAAGACACGTGGCTGTCCTGCCGCCACCCGACCTCGACCGCGATCGAGATCGGGCCCCGACGGACGTGGAACGACCGCTCCTCGAGGTCGAGCACCTCTGGTCCCGCCCAGTCCACCTCGGGCCATCCGTAGCCCTCCCAGACGCCGACGTAGCACCGGTCCGGCGTCCCCGTGTGGGCTGCGAGCACCTCGCACAGCGCGGCCAGGCTCGCCGGCGGCAGGCCACCCGTGTCCGGCGGCGCGACGAACGGGGGAGCCTCGGCGACGCCGGCGATCGGGACCGAAAGGAGCTCCCACTGCGCGAGCGCGTCCGCCGTCCGGCCCGACCACGCGGCGACGACGTCCCACGGCACCGGCTCGTGAGCCGACGACCAGGCGGGGTGCAGGATGCGGGCGTAGCGCTCAAACACGACCGGGACGAGCGAACCCACCGAGTAGTCATAGAAGGAGCGCCGGGCCTCGGCGATCCATGCGATCTCGCCATGAGGAAGCCTCGGACGGGTATCCCGGGGCTCGCGTCGCTTGAAATGGAATCGCATCGCCCGATTGTGGCGTCCTCACGCGGGCCAGGGGCGGCGTTCATGTCACGACTGAAGCAACACGTCCTGCCGGTCTCAGGCAGTCGTGAGACCGGCAGCAGCAAGATGAGGTTAAGTAGTGGAATAGATCGTCGGCTACCCCCGCGGCAGGGAGTCGCCGACAGTTCGGGGGCTGGTAGTTACAGCGACGGCAGCAGCGGCGAGCTCGTTCGTCGCGCTCACGTTGCTCGGCGCCGCTGTGCTGCTCGCGCCGGGCCTTCCCCGCCTGAAGGAGTGGGCGTATGCCGGGATGTTCTTCGAGCTGACCGGCGCTGCCCTATCGCATCTGGCGATGGGCGATAGCCTCGACATCATCGCCACGCCGTGTATCCTCGCAGCCTGCGCGGTCGCGTCGTGGGCCCTTCGGCCGCAGGACCGTGTCCTGGGGGTGCTCTCCCTGCCTGTCATGCGCTCCCGCGCTCGCGGTTGAATCGACCTGCACCGGGTTGAGGACACGCCTCCGAGGCCCGCCGAGCCATGCGCGCCGGTGATGACGTGGGGGGTCGCCAGTGGTGACCGAAAATGACCCTCGGGTTCCACCGACGCCACGATGACCTGATCGTGTCACGATCGTGAGAGCCGTTCCCACGCGACGCGGCCTTGCAGAGACTGGCTCGGGAGATGGCCGATGCTAGAGTGGCGTTCCCGATGAAGCGAGAACGGTGGTGGTGGAGGCGGCGAGACATGCGGCCTGGCGCCCGGGATCGTCCGAACGCCGAGTATCACCATTCGGATCGACCTCCCAGCATGAATCGGAACAGGGCGGAAGGTGGGCGTTGCAGCGGGAGGGAGGCCCGCGTGCCCGAGGCGGCCGCGCCCACCGCCCTCGCCCCGAACCTACTTCACGATGTCGCGACGCCGGATGCCGATCGCGCCGATTGCTACGCCCCCGATGGCGATCGCGAAGCAGGCCGCGACCCCGGCAGTATCCCATTGGCCCACCATGGGCTGGCCGAGATGGACCGTGATCGCGAGCTGGTGGACCCAATCGGGCAGTTTGAGCGGCGGTGCCAGGAGGTCGATCAGGTACGTCACGAGCACCACCACCGCAGCAAGTTCGCCGGCGACCGACGTTCGCCACGCCCCGCCGATAGCCACACCGATGCCGACTATCGCGATCGCGTAGAGGCCCAAAGCCGCGGAGCCGAGCGCGGCGTCGCCGGACGCCACGCCTCCGGACACGCAACCGATCCAGATCCCGGCCATGAACAGGAGACTCATCACCACGACGGCGAGCAATGCCGCAATCCCACCGGCTATCACCCACCGAGACCGAGCCAGAGGAGTCGCCAGGACCAGCTCCAGGCGTCCCTCCGTCTCGTCCGAGGCCCATTTGGACACGAATGTCGCGGCCGCGAAGCCGGCGGCGATGAAGAATAGCTGCGCCCAGAGCTGGAGCCAGCCCCCGGCCGTCTTCAGGTTCTCGCTCGGGAAGATGGTGCTGAAGGTGGACACCAGGCTCGAGTCCTGGCTGATCTGCTTGGCGAAGCTCCCGACGAGCGAGGCGAGGATCGCGCCCATGAGGCCCATGCCGATCCCCCAGGACAGGGCCCGGGGCAGCTGGTCGCCGAACGCCCGGCTCGTGGAGCCGTGGACGCCCAGCATCGCTGCTGGCAGCGTCGGCATAGACAGCCCGGCCGTGATACCCAGGTCGCGCCGGGCGAACACCTCGACGCCGATCGCCATGAAGGCCACCGCGACCAGGCCGACCAGAGCCAGGCCCGGCCAGTCGAACTCGCCCACGAGGGCGATGTGGTTCACGGTCCAGTGGAACGGGCTGAATGTGGCCAGCGGAGCGAGCGCGTCGAAACCGTTCGCCACCCACAGAAGAACCATGACCGCGGCCGCGACCCCGGCCGATCCTGAGCGGCCGAGGAACGGCGCCAGGGCAAAGGCCAGCCCTCCGAAGAACAACGCTATGAAGCCCACCCAGAGGGCGAAGCCAATGCCCGAGAGCGGCGCGATGTGATCGCCCATGGCGGCGTCGCCGAAGGCGTTGGAGCTCACCACGGTCATGATGGCAAGCACGGCCATCGACAGGCCCAGGACGGTAAGGTGAGCTGCCAGCTTCTCGAGCGCGATCCGGTGCTTCCCGAAGGGAGTGGAGGCGACGATGTCAAGGTTGCCTTTGCTGGCCTCACCCGCCAGGGTCCCTGAAAGGGCGAGGATCGACCAGAGTGCCGTGCCCATGGCGAAGACGGAGCCGTACTTCCAGCTCATGTATCCGCCCAGCGTGCCGAGCTTCTCCGGCTTTCCGAAGAGGTTGACCATAGACGCCGGCATGCTGCCGATGAGCTTGTCGATCTCAAGGCGCGATGCCGCCGTTGGGAAGACGGTCCCGATGCCGGCGCCCATCACCAGGGCCATTCCGCCGAGCAGACCGGCAGCGATGATGAAGGTCAGCCGGGAGTCCCGGACCGTCTTACCGTAGATTGATCCGAAGCCGTAGAAGCGGCTCCGAAGGGAAACCCGGGCGGGCCCGGCGAGGGGTTTTGCTTGAGCGGCCATCACTTCACCTCCGCCGAGCTCGACTCGGCGCGCCCGTACTGGGCCAGGAAGGTCTCCTCCAGGCTGGGCTCGCGGCTCAGGAAGTCCGTGACGCCGAGCCTGGCGGCACTTTGAACGACGCCGGTGATGGGCCCGAGCACGCGGAGTCGGATGGTGTGGTCCGTCACCTCGACGTCGCTGACGCCCTCGAGCTTCTCAAACTCGTCGGCAGGCGGGTCGCCCGCAAATCGCATCTCGACCTGGTGATGGGCCAGGTCGCGGAGAGCGTCGACGCGGTCTAGCCGGACGATGCGACCCTCGCGGATGATCGCGACGCGGTCGCAAGTCTTCTCGACCTCGCTCAGGATGTGGCTCGAGAGGAAGACGGTGGCGCCGTCCTTGACGTGCTCGCGGACGATGTTGAAGAAGGTCTGCTGGACGAGCGGGTCGAGGCCCGAGGTCGGCTCATCGAGCATCAGCAGCTCGGGTTTGTGCTGCAGAGCCGCCACCAGCCCGACCTTCTGCTTGTTGCCCTTCGAGTACTCGCGGAAGCGGCGGCTCGGGTCAAGCTCGAAGCGTTCGATCAGCTGGGCCTGATAGGCGCGGTCGACGCCTCCCCGGAGGTTGCCGAAGTACTCGAGCGTCTGCGCGCCCGTCAGCCGGTCGTATAGGGAGAACTCGCCGGGCAGATAGCCGATGCGCCTGTGGATGGCCGCGGGGTCGGCAGAGGATTCGATATCGAAGACGAATGCCCTGCCCGACGTGGGCCGGATGAGGTCGAGCAGGATTCGAATCGTCGTGGTTTTGCCCGCGCCGTTCGGGCCGAGGAAGCCGAAGACCTCGCCCTGCTGGACTTCCAGATCTACTTCCACGATCCCGCGGTGCGAGCCGTAGAACTTGGTCAGCTTCTCGGTCTTGATGATGGCGACCATTGAGGCTCCTTGTTAGGACAGGCGGCGTCAGCCGAACCAGAAGTGCAGCGTTTGGGCGTCAAGACTCGGCCATGACCCTGGTGGAAGTCCGAGGATCCGCTCGTAGGCCTCGGCGTGCGCGGCGAACGTGCACTCGACGTCAGCCAAGCTGATCTCGCCGGCCTGGCGGGCGAGGAAGAGGCGGCTCGCCGTCTCGTTCGTACCGAGCAAGAGCGCCACGAGAACGCCTGCCGTGTGCTCGGGCGAGCTGATCGTGAAGGTCCCCTCAGCCTTGCCCTGCCCGACGATCGTCGCCAGCAGCGGAGTCAGCCTGGCCTGCGTGCCGGTCCGGAGCTGGTCGCGAACGACGGTGTTGGCGTCGGAGAACCAGACCCGCACCAGCTCGATCATGAGATCGCTTCGTTCTCCCTTCCACTGGGCGATGGACGCTAACAGGCGAGTGAGCTTCTCCAGCGCCGGAACGTCCG
>DASWZK010000139.1:0-15366 GCA_036404515.1 Candidatus Limnocylindrales bacterium | reverse complement strand
CATCATTCGGGCACATCATCCGGGCGCTTCATCCGGGCACAGGATCGGACATCAGGAGGCGCGAGCGTTGGCAGTCAGCGAGCTGGCGGGAAAGCCGGCAGAACCATCGATGCTGGTCAACGTCGACCGGCTGATCGCCGCCTACTACGACATCCACCCCGACCCGAACGTGCCCTCTCAGGCCGTGGCCTTCGGGACGTCCGGGCATCGCGGCTCGTCGCTCGACGGCTCGTTCAACGAGGACCACATCCTGGCTACGAGCCAGGCGATCTGCCGCTACCGCAAGGCCCAGCACATCAACGGGCCACTTTTCATCGGGGAGGACAGCCACGCTCTCTCCGGTCCTGCGAAACGCTCGGCCGTAGAGGTGCTCGTCGCCAACGGAGTCTCGGTACTGGTCGACAGCCGGGACGGGCTCACGCCGACTCCGTCCGTCTCGCACGCCATCCTGACCTACAACCACGGGCGAACCGACCGCCTGGCCGATGGCGTCGTCGTGACGCCATCGCACAACCCGCCCGAGGACGGCGGGTTCAAGTACAACCCGCCGAACGGAGGCCCCGCCGACACCGACGTGACCGGCGCGATCCAGGACGCGGCCAACGATCTCCTGCACGCTGGCTTGAAGGGGGTCGAGCGGGTGCCGTACGAGCGAGCGATCGCCTCGGTCGGCCGCTACGACTTCACCGGCGCATACGTGTCGGACCTGGCCGGCGTCCTGGACATGGAGGCCATTCGGGCGGCCGGTCTGAAGCTCGGCGTGGACCCGCTCGGCGGCGCCAGCGTCGGCTACTGGGCAGAGATCCGCGACCGCTACGGCCTCGATCTGACGGTCACCAACGAGGTCGTCGATCCGCAGTTCGGCTTCATGACCGTCGACTGGGACGGCCGGATCCGAATGGACCCGTCGTCGCCCTACGCCATGGCCCGGCTGGTGGCGCTCAAGGACCGCTTCGACGTGGCCTTCGCCTGCGACACAGACGCCGACCGCCACGGCATCGTGGCCGGCGCCGCCGGACTCATGAACCCGAACCACTTCCTGTCGGCGGCAGTCGCGTACCTCTACCGAAACCGCGACTGGCAGCCCGAGGTGGCGGTCGGCAAGACGCTCGTGTCCACCAGCATGCTCGACCGCGTCGCGGGTGAGCTGGGCCGGAGGCTGGTCGAGGTGCCGGTCGGTTTCAAGTGGTTCGTGGACGGGCTGGTCAACGGCTCACTCGGGTTTGGCGGGGAGGAGAGTGCAGGTGCCTCGTTCCTTCGGCGGGATGGAACGGTCTGGACGACCGACAAGGACGGCATCATCCCCTGTCTACTGGCCGCGGAGCTGACGGCGAGGACCGGTGCCAACCCCGGCGTCGCCTACGAAGCCCTGACCTTGAGATTCGGGGCGCCGGCCTACCGCCGGGTCGACGCTCCGGCCACGCGCGAGCAGAAAACAATCCTGGCGAAGCTGTCGCCCGCCCAGGTTCATGCCACTCAGCTGGCCGGAGAGCCGATCACGGCCGTCCTGACCCGCGCTCCCGGCAACGACGCCCCGATCGGCGGGGTCAAGGTCGCCACCGAGCACGGCTGGTTCGCTGCGCGCCCGTCCGGGACCGAGGACGTGTACAAGGTCTACGCCGAGAGCTTCCTCGGCGAGGAGCATCTGGACCGAATCCTCGAGGAGGCCCAGGCGGTGGTCGCCGGGGCCCTGGCCGCGGTGGTCTAACGGGTCGGGGCGGTGGCCGTCTCCGGCTCGTGGGTCGCGTAGTCCAACCGCGCCCGAAGCTCGAGAACATGTTCCCACTCGTGCTCGAGCAGCCGTCGAAGCATGCGTCGGGCGGTGCGCGCCGGTCTTCCCTCACCCCGCTCGGTGACCCGGACCAGCTCCTCGGGTGTCATCGCGCGCAGGCGCGCCATCAGCGACTCGCGCTCGGCGCCGAGGGCGGCCCAGGGGTCTTCGCCGGCCCGCTCGATGGCAGCCATGGCCGCGCTGCCCCCGGCGAGCGTGCCGAGGGTAGAGCTGACGTAGGACCACTCGGCCCCTGCAACGTGCGACAGGATGGCCGCAGCCGATCGACCGCCCGAAGGCGGCCTCGCGACCAGCGGCAGTTGCTGGGCCCGGGCCGCCGAGACCAGCTCCTCGCGCGACCAGCCAGCCCAGCGCAGCTGGCGGTCAACCTCGTCCGGAGTCAGTGGCTCGAGGTCGGTTGCGAAGACCCCCTGACCGAAGCCGAGCATCCGGCGCTCGATCACGTGGTCAGCCACGACGGGCTCGATCGGTTCCGGATCCGGCAGGGGATCGCCGTGGCGACGAAGGAAGTCGACGCGGCCACGAATGGCGATCCGTGCCATCTCGACGGCCAGCTCGCTGGCCGGGGCCACCGTCGAGCAGCCCGGCAGGCTCGGGACGTATACCCAGGTCTTGCGGTGCTGCGGGCCCGACTCGAGATAGATTTCGAAGCGCATCGGGCTACAGCTTGAGAGCCTGCTCCGGCGGTACGTACCCCAGACCGTGCGCCCCGGCCACGGCCTCGTAAGTGACCTGGCCGGCGAAAACGTTCAGCCCGGCGCGGAGATGGGGATCGTCCGCCATGGCGGCGCGGAACCCCTTGTCGGCGAGAGCCAGCGTGAACGGCAGCGTGGCATTGTTCAGGGCGAATGTGGACGTCCGCGCCACCGCGCCCGGCATGTTTGTGACGCAGTAGTGGACCACGCCATCCACGACGTAAGTCGGGTTGGAGTGAGTCGTGGGCCGCGAGGTCTCGAAGCAGCCACCCTGGTCTATCGACACGTCGACAACGACGGTTCCGCGGCGCATGCCCCGGATCATCTCTCGAGTGACGAGCCTGGGAGCCGTTCCGCCCGGCGTCAGAACCGCGCCGATGACCAGGTCTGCCGCGAGAACGCTCTCTTCGACCGCGTCGGTGGTCGAATAGCGCGTCTTGAGGGCAGGGGCGAACGCCAGATCGAGCTCCTTGAGCCGCGGCAACGACTTGTCCAGGACAATCACGTCGGCCTCAAGACCCAGGGCCATCCGCAGCGCGTTCATCCCGACCACGCCCCCGCCGAGGACGACGACCTTCGCCGGCGGGACGCCCGGCACGCCGCCGAGCAGTACGCCTCTTCCGCCGGCCTCGCGCTCGAGGGCGTGGGCACCGGCCTGAATCGACATCCGGCCGGCCACCTCGCTCATGGGCGCCAGCAGCGGCAGACCGCCACGCTCGTCCGTCACGGTCTCGTACGCGATGGCGACGCAGCCGGAGTTGATCAGACCCTCGGTCTGGAGACGGTCCGGGGCCAGGTGCAGGTAGGTGAACAGCACCTGTCCCTCGCGGAGCATTCCGAGCTCGGAAGGCTGCGGCTCTTTGACCTTGACCACGAGCTCGGCCCGGCCGAAGACCGCGGGGGCATCCGGAGCTATCTCCGCGCCGGCCGCTCGATAGAGGTCGTCGTCGAGATCGATCGCCTCCCCGGCACCGGTCTGGACGATGACCTTGTGGCCGTGGGCCACGAGCTCACGAACGGCGCTCGGCGTCAATCCAACACGGAACTCGTTGTCCTTGATCTCGCGGGCCACACCGACAAGCATCTCGACCTCTCCGGGCGATCCGGCTACCTAAGCTAAGGCTCCAGCCGGCGGCATATGCACACCATTTCCGAGCATCGTCCCGACGGACACGGCCGACGATGGCCACGGCCGCCAGCCGCCTGCGTACGCGCGTTCGGCTACGCCCGGATCCTTCTCGACCGTCGAAACCGACGGACCGCTGCCCACCTGGGCCGTTTCGGGCATTCTGCCACGGGCGGCCGGTCTTGCGTGACGGGGCTGCCTATGCCACGGGCCGATACGGGAGGTAGGCCGGGAACCAGATCGCCGAGTCGACCGCGTCGAGAACCTCTTCGTCGCGGTAGAGCCGCCCGACGCCGCAGTCGCGGCTCTGGCAGACGACCTTGCCCGCGATCTGACGAGACACCTCGCGCAGGTCCGAGACCGCAGGATACAGCGCTCCTGCCGAGAGCCGCTCCGGCGAAACCATCTCGGCCAGCGTCTCCGCGGCCAGCAGGAACATCTCGTCGGTGATCTCGCGAGCTTCGGCCACGATGGCCCCAAGCCCCACGCCGGGGAAGATGAAAACGTTGTTGGCCTGGCCGATGATGTGGCTCTGACCGTTCACCACGACCGGATCGAACGGGCTGCCGGTGGCGATCAGGGCCCGGCCGCCGGTCCAGGCCATGATGTCGGCCGGGAGGGCCTCAGTCTTGGCCGTGGGGTTCGACAGCGGGAGGATGACCGGCCGCTCGACGTGGGCCCCCATCTCTCGGATGGCCGCTTCGGTGAACGCGCCGGGGGCGCCGCTGGTGCCGATGAGTATCGTCGGCTTGACCGCCGCCACTATCGCTTGCAGGTCGCGCCGATCGCCCGGGTTGAGCCCGCCGATCCCGTAGTGCGCCAGCTCGTCGGGCCCGAGCGCGAACTCGCGTTTGTCGTCGTCGAGCTCGTCGCGGGCAGCGAACACGAGGCCCTTGGTGTCGGCTGCGACGATGGCTCGCTTGATCGTGGCGCCGTCAACGCCCTGCGCGATCATCGCGGCGCGGACCGTTCGAGCGATGCCGATGCCCGCCGCGCCGGCCCCGAGGAACACGAAGCGTTGTTCGCCCAGCGGTCGGCCGAGAACCCGAACCGCGGCCAGGATGCCCGCCAGGATGACCGCACCCGTGCCCTGGATGTCGTCGTTGAAGCTCGTGATCCGGTGCCGGTATCGATCGAGAATGCGGATCGCGTTGTGCTGCTTGAAGTCTTCCCATTGCAGCACCGCCCGCGGACAGACATCGAGGATCGCGGAGACGAAGGCTTCGATGAAATCGTCGTAGGCGGCGCCGCGCAGCCGTCGCTGACGGTAGCCGATATACAGCGGGTCGGCCAGCAGTTCCTCGTTGTCCGTTCCGACGTCGAGCGACACCGGCAGCGTGTGGGCCGGGAAGATACCCGCTCCGCCGGTGTAAAGGGCCAGCTTCCCAACCGGGATGCCCATCCCCCCAGCACCCTGGTCGCCCAGGCCGAGGATTCGTTCGTTGTCCGTAGCGACGATCAGGCGAATATCGTCGACTGTTGCGCCGGCCCCGGTCGAATCGGGCCGGCCGTTCCGCAGAAGGTCGGGAATGCGGTCGATATCGGCAGGGGTGATCCACAGGCCCCGTGGTCGCCGCATGATGTGGCTGAAGGTCTGGCAGGCACGCCCGACTGTCGGCGTGTAGACGATCGGCATGAACTCCTCGAGGTTCTCGAGGAGCACGCGGTAGAACAGGGTTTCGTTGCGGTCGTGAAGCGCGGCGAGTCCGATGTAGCGCTCGAGGTCGTCGCCCTTGCGACGGATGTGCTCCAGCTCGAGGCTGACCTGCTCTTCGATCGTGGAGATGCGGGGCGGGAGCAAGCCTCGCAAGCCGAAGATGTCACGCTCGCCGTCGTCGAAACCCGTGTCCTTGTTCAGCAGGGGTCGCTCGAGGAGCGCGGCGCCGCGGAACGGAACGTGCAGGGTGCCGGCAGGACGGAGGTCCTTGACCGACCGAGGAAGCTGTCTCATGACGCCAATATTCGCGGGGCATGTGTCCGATGCAACAGCCGTTCGGCCCTAGATGAAGGGCCAGCTCAGCGGTCCAGAAGAAGAACGCCGTCGCGCCGATCAGCCGGCAGGACGCTAGCTCCGCCTGGCGCAAACCGAGCGGCGCTCGCCCGCCTGCGTCTTGGTTCGCCCCGCCACTGCGCCGGCTTCTACCGGGGTCAAGCGCAGGGGCCAGATTCGCCGGGCAGAAGCACGCGGACCTGGAGCGACATCTTTACCCCGCTCGAGTCGACGAATTGGGTCAGCGCGTCCGACGCCTGAACGACCGGCAGCAGAGTAGCCAGTTCCGGGCCCGAGACGACGCCGCACCGATACCCCGCAACGCCCATGGGCGAGCCGAACGTCGCGAACGTCCCCGACAACGGCCAGGGCGTCTGCGTGGGCGCGATGCCGCCCGACGCATCGGCCGGTGGCGTGAGCATGACCGCGATACTCGACGGCGAGTAGCCGCTGCTCTGGCCCAGTTCGGCGCCGAGCCAGCCACTCAGGTTGGCGAGGCGGTTCCAGAAGGCGGTGAACGCGCCGGTCGTCCCCGGAGATGCCGACGTCTGCGTCGCGTCGGTCGGGAGCGGGCCGGTCAGGTCGTAGTTGACGCCGTCCACCACAAGCCGAATGTTGGCTGTGATCGAGCCGGGCATCGGGGTACCGTTGAAGTCCGATTTGTCGCCGAGAAGGCCGTCCGCCCGAGCCTCGGCCACGATCTCGTCGATCCCTTTGGCTGTTATGGGGCGCTGTGAGAGCCCGACGTAGATCGGGCCGGGGTAGATCATCGGGATGGCCACCATGCCGTCGATGAACTTGCCGTCGGAGATGGTTTCGGCCGGCAGCCAGCTGAACGTGTACTGGGGCGCGAGGGCCTGGGTCTGCCACGCCCGAAGGTAGAAGCCGTTGGCCGAATCTGAGCCGGACGGCGAGGCGGAGGGCGTCGAGCCGGACGGCGAGGCGGAGGGCGTCGAGCCGGCGCCTGCTCCCGCGCTGACGCAGCCCGCCACCAGCAGCGCCGCAACGAACAGCCCGGCCGCCGGCCGAGCAGCCGATGTAATCCATCGATCGAGTTGAGAGTTCATGAGACTCACCATCTGCGTCGCGTCGAATTGTCTATCCGCCAGACGCACGCGCCATGGGGAAAGTTCCCGCGCCCGGCCTCAGCCCTCGACGACCGCCTTCACCGAAGCGACCACGTGCGGAAGATTGGCAGCGGTGAGACCGGCGACGTTGATCCGGCCGCGGCCTACCACGTAGACCGCGAACTCGTCGCGGAGGCGGGCGACCTGGTCGGCCGAAAGGCCCAGCAACGCGAACATGCCCCGCTGGCGCCGAATCGGTTCCCAGAGCCCCGGCACTCCAGCGGCGACGAGCGCACCCACAAGAGCGGCCCGGTTGCCGAGGATCCGGTTGCGCATGGCGGCCAGATCCACTTCCCATTGGGCGCGGAGAGCCGGGTCCGTGAGGATCGTTTCGACGATGTCGCCGCCGTGCGCCGGCGGGTTGGAGTAGTTGGACCGGATCGCGATCTTGACGTGGCTCAAGGCCGAGGCGGCCCGAGCAGAGTCGGCGGCCACGACGGTCAGGGCGCCGGCGCGTTCGTTGTACAGCGCGAAGTTCTTCGAGTAACTCGTGCAGACCAGGAATTCGAGCCCCGGTCGCGCCAGCCCGGCCAGCCAGTCGGCATCCTCGCGCAGGCCGAAACCGAAGCCCTGGTAGGCAAAGTCCACGACCGGCAGCAGCTCCCGCTCGGCGACGATCTCACCGATGGCGGCCCACGCCTCCCCGTCCGGATCGACGCCGCTCGGGTTGTGGCACGAGCCGTGGAACAGGACCACGTCACTCGGCACCGCCGATCGGAGGGCGCCCAGCATCCGTTGCAGGTCGACCTCGCGCCCCGATTCCGCCAGGTACGGGTAAGTCCGCAAGGTGAACCCGGCCAGAGTGAACAGCTGCGGGTGGTTAGGCCAGGTCGGCTCGCTCAGCCAGATCGTCTTCGAAGAGCCGGCCTGGAGCAGAAAGTCGGCCGCTACCCGCAGGGCGCCCGTTCCACCGGGCGTCTGCGCGGTCTCGGATCGGCCGCTAACGACGATCTCGTGGTCGGCGCCGAAGATGAGGTCTCGAACCGCGGCTTTGAAGGCCGGCCGGCCATCGATCGGGAGGTAACCCTTCGACCCTGCCTTCTGGAGGAGCCGCCGCTCGGCCTCCAGTACGGACGGGATGACCGGAGTGACACCGGTGTCGTCGACGTACACGCCGACGGAAAGGTTGACTTTCTCCGGGCGCGCGTCCGCCTTGAACGTTTCCATGAGGCCCAGGATCGGGTCGGGGGCGGCGGGCGTGAGCGAGCGGAGGGGGAGGGCCACGGAACGTTCCTTCGTGCGGGATGACGGCAGGTTCCAGCACACGATAGCGAAACGTGGCGCTGGAGGATGGCCGTTGCCGTGGAGTGACTATGGACAGTTGGCCCCATTGGCGGATTCACTGTGCGGAGGTTTTTCAGGATCCCATCAGCGACGAATGCGAAGAATCACGTGTCCGGCGTGGGGCTCCCGCTTCGGCACTAACGAAGCGATGGCCGAGCAGTGCTCCGGCGACAAGCGAATATCCATCCCCGCTCCCAGACGCCCTCCCGATCTCCCTCCGGGAGGGCGTCGGCTTTCTGGCTGCCATCTCCGGCTTCGTCCGAGCGATCGGGACGAGCGCGAGAGTCCGCCGCAGCAAAGAGGAGGCTCGCGCCGTCAGTCGACGGCCGACTCGGCCGGGTCCGGCTTCGCCGGCGGCATCGCGCGGTCGGCATCGGGCCGGTCGGGCAGCCGGAGCAGCTTCACCATCACCTCGGCCTCCAGGCCCAACCTGACGCGCTCAGGATCAAGAGCGGCCTGCATCGCCAGTCCGGTTCCGAGAGCCTCGATGACGATTGCCATGTCGCGCGGCTCCAGCTTCGGCTCCGTTACGAGCTTCTCGTAGCCCGAGTCGACGAGCAATTTGCCGACGACCGTCCTGGCGCGCTCGTACTGCTCGGCGATCAGGACTCGCGCCCGCTCGTCGTGCATCGCATGGAGCCAGAACTCGACGAGAAGCACCAGAAACTGCTTCTCCGAGTCCGACATGTGATCGGCCGGCTTGAGGAGATCGCGCGCGATCTCTTCTGCGTCCCGCCCTTCGAACCGGTGCGCGTACTCGGCCGACTGGACATCGATCCGGCGTTCGAGCAGGGCGATCAACAGGTCGGTCTTGCCCGCGAAGTTCGAATAGACGGCCCCCTTGGTGTAGCCGGCCGCCGCCGCCACTTCGTCTAGGGAGGCCGCCTCGAAGCCACGCTGCGCAAAGACCTGCGCCGCAGCGTCGAGCAGACGTTCCCTGGTCTGGGCCTTGCGCTCCTGGCGACTCAGTCGTTCGTTCATGGGCTGATGATACCACACAGTATCAGGGTACTCAACGGTATTGACATACTTTACGGTATCTGCATACTCACAGGTATCGCCACCAACGATGCGGGGGCCGACATACGAAGGGAGACAAAGGTGCTGCTCGAGGTCGAGGGGATCACAAAACGGTACAGGCGAGGTTCGGCCCCCGCCAACGACGGCGTCAATCTGACGGTCGACTCCGGCCAGGTCTACGGACTCCTGGGCCATAACGGCGCTGGCAAGACCACCCTGGTGAACCAGATCGTTGGCCTGCTGAAGCCGGACGGCGGTTCGATCCGGATCTCCGGCCGGGACGCGGTAGCGGATCCAGGCTACGCCCGCCAGGCCTGCTCCATCCAGCCCCAGGCGCAGGTGCCGATCGACGGCCTCACGCCGCGCCAGGCCATCGAGACGCTCGGCCGTCTTCGTGGCGGCGAGGCCAGGCTCGTGAAGGCCCGCGCGGGTGAACTGCTCGAGACCCTGGCGCTGCAGGAATGGTCCGGGAGCGACGGAGCCCGCCTCTCCGGCGGCGTGAAGCGGCTTGTCTCGTTCTGCATGGCAGCCGTCGTTCCCGGACGGCTGGTCATCCTCGACGAGCCCACCAACGACGTCGACCCGGTTCGAAGGCGTCTGCTGTGGGCGCAGGTTCGGGCGCTGGCCGACGGCGGCTCGGCTGTCCTGCTCGTGACTCACAACGTCGTCGAGGCCGAGAGGTCCGTCGACCGGCTGGCCATCCTGGACCACGGGCGCGTGCTGACCGAGGGCACACCAGCCGATCTGAAGTCGGGCATCGCCGACGATCTCCGCCTCGAACTCGTGCTCGAGCCCGGTGCCGAGGCACCCAGGTTGCCCGAGTTCGCGAGCTCGTTCACGGCGACCGGCAGCCGCATCGTGGCCACGGTTCCGGCCGGCCTCGGCGGAGAGACGGCAGCGTGGGCTCAGAACCTGCGCCGCGCCGGCCGGGTCGAGGAGTACTCACTCGCCCCGGCGACCCTGGAAGACGCCTACGTGGCGCTGGTCGGGGCCACCCACAAGAACGACACCATCACGGAGGAAATCGATGTCCGCGCTGCGTAGCTACCGATTGCTCGTCACCTGGCAGGCCCGTCGCATGAAGATGTTCCTGCCCCTGGGCATCGTGGTCCAGGCTCTCTTCGCCTTCGGAATCGTGGCCGGATACCCGCTTCTCTTTCCCTCCATCGACCACACCACCATCCTCTACCTGGCCACTGGCGGACCGGCCGTGAGCCTGATCACCATCGGCCTGGTCGCGGTTCCGCAACTCGTGACCCAGGCCCGCACCGAGGGCACCCTCGACTACATGCGGACGCTGCCGATACCGAGGATCGTGTACCTGCTGGCCGACATGACCGTCTGGCTTGCGATCGTCCTGCCGGGCGTGGTGTTTGCAGTGGTGGTCGCGTCAATCCGCTTCGGGCTGGATCTCCACGTCAGTCCGCTCGTGGTTCCGGCCGTGCTGCTCGTGGTCCTGACCGCGACGTCGGTCGGATACGCGATGGCATCCATCCTGCCATCCCTGGTCGCCCAGATGGCGAGCCAGGTCCTCGTCGTGTTCATCCTCATGTTCTCGCCGCTGAACTTCCCGGCCGATCGCCTGCCCGGGTGGCTGGCGGCGATCCACAGCGTCCTGCCGATCCAGGCTATGGGCGAGCTCATGCGCGGCACGCTGGCCTCGAACGCGTTCCCCCTCACGGCCGGTGCCTTCCTGATGCTGGGCGCCTGGTGCGCCACGACCTTTGCCGTGACGAGCGTCGTCCTCACGAGGCGCGCGTGAACCTGTCGCCGGCGGCGGCGATGACCCTCGATCGGGCGACCGCTTCGGCGGTTCGCCCGATCGGCGTCTCAGGCGCGTTTCACAGTCACCCCGGTGGTACACCTTCGGGCGCCGCCACGATCTCGTAGCCGAGACGGGCACGCAGGCGGCCGAGCGCCATCAGCACCGGCGCGCCGAAAGCCAGGACGGCGATCGTGTCCCCTCCAGCGCGGAAGGAATCCCAGACGAGCGAGGTCAGGGCGTAGTAGCGGCCGAACTGGGCCAGCGTCTCCGCCGGCGACAGGCCGGGTATCCAGCCGACGTTCTCGACCCCTCTGTAGAAGGCGACCCACCCGTAGACATCGGTCAGGGCGCCATAGGCGAAGCCGGTCACCACTGCGACCGCTGCTAGCGCCCCGACGTCGAAGCGCGATGGCAGCCACGATCGACGCGCGGGCCGAACGCGACGAACGAGCAAACCGGCGAGGCCCGCCGTTAAGCCGACCCAGCCGACGGCGAAAGTCTCGTAAGGCAGCCACGGCCCGACGCCTCCGGTGGCCACGGCGGAGACGAGCAGCGAGAACGACCCGACAAGGAACCCGTACGACGGGCCGAACTCGTAGCCCGCGGCGAGGACGAGGAAGAAGATCGGGCTGAAGCCTCCAACGCCGTTCACCAGGGCCAGGCGAAGCGCCGCGTCGATGCCCGCCAGCGCGGCGAGCAGGGCGAGCCGGCCGGAGTCCAGGCGCCGAGCCCCGGCCTCCATGATTGCGAGCGAGGCCACGGCCGCCAGGGTCAGGCCGAGGGCCGGCGCCTCCGGCGTCAGCCCGAAGCCGAGGAACGGCCAGAGGAACAGGACCACCCCGGCGATCGAGACCGCGGCGATCATCGCGACGCCCCGGAAGAGGCGGTTCCGGCGGCAGAGGAGACGGCGGCGTCGGTTGCAGATGCGGCAACCTCGACCTCGAGGGCGACTCCGTCGCCGAGGGCGATCGTTCGGTCCGCCAGCTCCGCGACCAGGTCGGCGTCGTGCGTGGCGACGACCACGGCCGCGCCTCCCTCGGCAAGGGATTGGACCGCCCGGGCCAACGAGCGACGCGCGGCGGTGTCCATGCCTCGGGTCGGTTCGTCGAGCAGGACGAGCGCGGGCGAGCCGGCGAGCGTTGCGGCGAGCGCGGCCCGCTGCCGCTCCCCGGAGCTAAGGTCGCGCGGGTATCGATCGGCGAGAGAGGCGAGCCCGAACGCCGCCAGCGTGGTCTCGGCCGACTCCACGGACCCGGCCCGGCGCAGCGTCAGCTCCACCTCGGCCCGCACCGTCGGCAAGTGCAAGAGCGTCCCGGGGTTCTGCGGCAGATACGCGGTCCGGCCGGCCGGACGGAGCACCGTCCCCGCCAGCGGCGGAAGCAGCCCGGCCAGCGTCCGCAGCAGTGTCGTCTTGCCGGAGCCGTTCGGGCCCGTGAGCGCCACCACCTCGCCCGCGGCGCCCGCCAGAGAGATGCCGTCGAGGATGGCCCCGCCGGCCGCTCCGGCCGGGCCGGCCGCAACGTCGCGCAGTTCCCATGACGTACCGGGCCCGTTGAAACGGTGGCGAGGTCTCGCCGCTGCGGCGCTCCGGAGCGCGTCCGGCGTAGTCCGAGCGACACGGCCCCCCTCGACGAGCAGCAGTCGATCGGCCGCCGGCAGGAGCGATTCGACTCGGTGCTCGGCCATCACGACGGCCTGCCCGGCATCGACCAGCTTCCGGCAGGCCACGAGCACGGCCTCCGTCCCCTCCCGATCCAACTGCGAGGTCGGTTCGTCCAGGGCCACGAGCTGAGGCCGCATCGCCAGCACGGCGGCGAGCTGGACACGCTGGCGCTCCCCGCCCGACAGGGTCGTCAGGCGACGGCCGCGCAGATGCTCGATCGACAGCCCGGCCAGTGCTTCGTCGACTCGACGGTGCATTTCGACCCGCTCCAACCCGGCGTTCTCGAGGCCGAAGGCGATCTCACGTTCGACCGTCCCATAGACGGACTGGGTCTCGGCGTCCTGGAAGACCAGACCGACGCGCTGCGCCATTCTCGGGATCGGCGTCCGCATGGGATCCAACCCGGCGACCAACGCCGACCCGGAGATCCGGCCCCCGTGGAACTGCGGCACGAGCCCGTCGAGGAGACGCAGCAGGGTCGACTTGCCGCCGCCCGAACCGCCGACTGCGAGGGTCAGCCCGGGCCCGATCTCGAGATCGATCTGCCGCAGGGAAGGCGACGTCGCGCCCGGGTACGAGTAGCTCACGCCCTCGAACCGGGCGATCGCACCGGTCACGTCATCGACCCCTTCCCGGCGAAGCCAGAGCAGGGATCGCCAGTGCGAGGCAGCCGAAGACCAGGGCCGGATCTACCGGCGGCAGGTAGAGGGTTGGGTACGGGTACCAATCGACCGGGGCACCGGCCACGCGAATCCCGACGAAGACCGCGACCGAACCTAGCGCCCCCACGAGGACGGCGACGTCCGTCCGGCTCCAGCTCGGGCGGGCATAACCCGTGCGCCGGCCCCCTCCGAACCCGCGCGCCTCCATTGCCTCCGCCAGCAGGACCGAGTCCTCGATTGCCGTGAGGAAGACCGGAACAAGGACCTCGTTCCACGAGCGGAGCCCACGAGGCCGCCAGCCGCGCATCCGCTGGGCATCACGGACCTCGGTGAAGGTCCGACCGAAGCCCGATACCAGATTGAGGGAGGTGGCAACGGCAATCCCGGTCCGTTCCAGCGACGCGGGCATCGCGTCAACGACGTCGTGAGGTTCGAGCACGAGAGAGAGCGGCGCCACGGAGAGAAGTGCTGCCACCAGCCCGAGGCCGAGGGCGCCGCCGAACGCGAGCGACTCGAGCGTCAGGGCCCCGCCGACCAGTGGCCATCCGTTTGGCAGCCGGATCATGACGTCGGCGCCGGCGTGGCCCGCCAGCATGTTGATCAGCGCAGCGATTCCCGCCGCGATCAGCAACATCATCGCAAACGGCCGAACGCGCCGGCCCGAAGGGAGCCAGGCGATGAGGACGTTCAGTGCGGCAAGTGCCACCAGGCCGCGATAGACCGGATTGTCCGTCGACAGGGCAACGGTAACGGCGGCCAGCGACCAGACCAGCCAGGCCCGCGGGGCCAAGTTTGCGGTTCCCGGCGCGGCGGCAGCGGCGCGCGGAACGGGGCCCGCAGCCGCGCCGGGAACGAGGCCCGCGACTCGCGGCGCCCCCGTCACGGACCCGCCCGGCGGCGAATGAGCAGCCGCAGCAGCGCCAGCCCGGCCAACCCGCCACCGGCTCCGGCCGCAAGGAGCAGGCCCGGGTCGGCGCCGTCGGACGGAGCCGGAGCCCTGGGCGGAAGTGAGTTGCCTGCGGTTGCCGCGTTTCCGGCGCCGGCGTCCACCAGGGTCGTCGCCGCGGGGGCCAACGTGCCGCCAACGGTTGTTGAGACGGAGGACGATAGGACCGAAGCCGGAAGTGTCGCCGTGGCGGGTGGCTGGGTTTGGGCACTGTTACCCACCGATCGGAAAGGGGTCGGCGCCGCCGCGCCCGGGCACACCCCCGCTGCGGATGGCGGCGCCGCCGGGGTTCCGGTCGCGGGGACGTACCGGAAGCCTTCGGCATCGCCATTTCCAAGCGTCAACGACGAGATGCCCACGTTGGCAAGCTGCCACGGGCCAGCGCTCCGCGACACGAAAACCGCCCAGTAGTTGTCCTTGCCGGGGCATATCGAGTAGTTCACCGGTTCGGAGTCCAACGCACACACGGCATCGCCGAAGCCACCGAAGGTCGCACCGGACCATGCCACTCCCGACAGGTTCAGCAGCTCCTCCCCGGTAACCGTGGCCGTACTGAAGGCGACGCAACGTGTCACAACGGAGCCGCTGCTGTGCTCCACCACCACGGCAGCGCGATGAGTACCGGCCGCGGTGCAGGGCAAGGCGAGTGGCGAGCCCGGCGCGAGCGCAGCGAGCGCCACTGCTGCCAGAGCCACTGCAGCCACGACTAGAACGGCCGGCAGCCGCCCGAGCCCCCGCGTCATGGCTTGCCCAACCTGGTCGAGAGCAGCCATCCGCCACCAACCACGGCCGCCAGACCCAGCACGCCGAACGCCAGGCAGATCACCGCTGCGAGGAGCGGCGCGGAACTACCCGGCTGCGACGGGTCGGATTCCGTCGAAGTGGGCGGCGGGGTCTTGGTCAGGCTTGCTGTTGCGCTCGCTAAAGCGCTAGCGCTGGTGGCTGCACTCGGGCTCGGACCCAGGCTCGGGCAGTCACTCGTCGGGACGCTCAACCCCGGCTTAGGGTGAACCGCCGCCGCGTACGGGACCTGCATCAATGCAGCGGGAACCTGACTCGTTGTGAAGGCGTCCTCGCCCTTCTTGCCCGGATAGGCAAAGCCGCCGTCGGCACCCTGGTCAGAGCGCAGCTGAGTCAGGACGTCGTTCGGCCCCTTTGACCAACCGGCTGCCTCGGGGTTCTGTTCGGCCGCCACGAGCGCCTGAAGGACGATCGAGTCCGAGTCGGGGTCGCTCAGCGGTGGCCCTAAGGCCGACGAGTTCTGATACGGAAAGCCGCCGTCGCCGAGCTGCTGTG
>DASWZK010000138.1:0-3755 GCA_036404515.1 Candidatus Limnocylindrales bacterium | reverse complement strand
CTGGATCGCGAGGGCGACCAGCAGCCCAAGGCAGCCGAGAACGACGGCTACGTACGGATTGATCTGGAAGACCACGTAGTCCGAGGTGGACTCGCCCATGGCCGTCGAGAGCAGCTTGATGATCCAGAAGTAGACGGTAAGTTCGGGAACCTTCAGGATGCGAATCCGGATTGAGGCGAAGAACTTCACTGGAGGCCTCGTTAGGCGGATTCGGATCGTGCAAAGCGGTCCGGTCCGTGGCTCTCGGCCAGGCGCAGCCGCGAGCTCTCGCCTCCTCGCCAGAATGCGATCGGGGCAGGTCGGCGCCGTTGGTGCTGCGGCCAACACCCGGGCGTCGCGAGGGTCGGTCCGCGTGCGGTGGCTCTGGATCGTGGCCAGCGGCATAATCAGGCCCTGTGGGTCGACTTCAAGGTCTAACGCTTCGAGCAAGCACGTTCGCCACTCTCCTGGTGCTGCTGTCCGCGCTTCTGGCGGCCTGCGCATCGGCCGGGGTCAAGCCCGGCAGTCTGTCTCCGAGGAGCGAGCAGCCGAGCGTGGCCAGCGCCACCCCGTCGTCCCTCGTCTCAGCGAGCCCGACGATCAGCCCGCCTTCGCCCACGCCGAGCCCATCGCCGCAGCCCTTCGCCATCATCCCAGCGACGAGCTGTGACCCGTCGGTAGTCCCGGATGCATCGCCGGTGGCCTCGAGTTCGCCCGCCGTTTCCGCCCGGTTCGTCCTCCAGGTTCCCATCCTGATGTACCACCGGATCGTCCCCCTAAGCGAGGCCGGCAATTCGATCCCCAGCCTGGTCGTGCCGCCGGCCACGTTCGACGCGCAGCTGAGCGCCCTGGAGGCGGCCGGCTGGCACACCATAACCGTCTCGGCCCTTGCCGACGATCTGGAGGCTGGGATTAGGCCAGCGCCCAAGACCTTCGTGATCACCATCGACGATGGCTGGGCCGACGGCTACACGTATGCTCTGCCGATCCTGGTCGACCACGGCTTCGTGGCCACCTACTACGTGATCGCCGGCCGGATCAACGAGCCTGATTTCCTCAGTGTCGACCAGCTCCGGGCTCTCGTCACTGCCGACAACGAGATCGGCGACCACACCATGGACCACGTCAGCCTGGGGGGTGGGACAGACGCGAGGCTGACTTACGAGATCGACGGGGCCGCGGCAACGATTGCCTTGGCAACGGGCCGCTGGCCCGAGACCCTGGCCTATCCGTCCGGCCACTTCAGCTCTGCCGCGATCTCGATCATCCAGGCGTGCGGCATGAAGATGGCGGTGATCGAGGGGGACGGCACCTACGAGTCCTGGGCCACCAGGTTCACCACCCCGCGGGTGAAGGTCTACCCGGGCACGAGCCCGGCCACTTTGCTCAGCTGGGTCGAGCATCCCTGGCTGCCGGCGCAGCCCACGCCGACGCCGGCCCTACCCACGCCGACGCCGGCCCCGCCGTCCAGCGTGGCGTCATCTCCGCGTCCGACCGCGGCTCAGTCATCGGCTGGGACATAGCTATTGCAGAGGGGCGACACGCCCGCCCGCCGGCCGGACTGACAGGGCCATCTCAGGTCGGCCGACCGGGTTAACGTGCCTCTTCGAGGCCGGTTGCTGGTTCGCCGGCAGCAGCTCTCGCATGGTGGCGCCTGGGAGCGCAGAGCCGGAAGCTGCATTGACGGGGCACGTCGACCAGTGATGGCGTTTGGGCCGGCGACTCACTCTCCAACCGCATCGCAGCTACCGACTTTGACGTCGACCCCGCGGTCCGTCCTGGATGGCGCGAGGGGCCGACAGGAGTGAGCGGCCGTGGCCAGCGTGTGGCACAGTCCGCTGTCCGGGGCCCGGGCAGGCTCACGTCGCCAAACGCATGGCTGCAGGCGACACCAAGACCGAAGCGATCCGAGCTCTTCGTCGACGGCTAAGCGACGAGGTGTTCCGCCGACTACAGGCGGATGAAGCTGCTCGAGCCGGTATCGAAGGCGTCGAACGCGTCGCCGCTTGACACAGGAGGAATGAATAGCGACGCGGCCCGTTACACGGATGGATCGACGACCCGGCCGAGGAAGAGGATCGCACCGGTGCTGGTGTCCCGGACGGCATAGAGGAACGGCCGGTTAACGTTCAACGTCACGCTGTGGGCCGGCACCAAGGATGCCACCATGACGACCGCCGTCGCCGCTGAGGCTTCCGTTCCCTTCTCGTCGACGGAGATGTTGGCCTGATGGATGACGGCCGATATGAACAGCTTCTCCTGCGTCGTGATCCCGGAAAAGTCCGCCCGGTCGGGATCGAATGCGAGTGGCATGCCCATGCCGCTCAGCGCCGACGCCAGGTCCGTCTTCGTCTCGATCGAGAAGCGCGGAAGCGTCAGGTTGACGTTCGCGGTCTGGAGGGCGGTCGTTACCTGGGCGAAACGAGCTGCGTCGAGGCCTCCCTCGAAGGCAGCCAGGTCGTCGGGCACGACGATGGTCATGGCGAGCGATCCGCCCACATACGGAATCTCCACCGCCTGCCAGCCCGAGCCGGAGGCGTAGCGGGCTTCGGTCATGTCCAGGGTCATGGTCGGAACGCTTATCTCCGACCCGTCGGAGCGGGTGAACGGCGCGTTCTTCGTGGCGCTGGGGTCGAAGGGTGTCTGCCAGGGCGCCTTGAGGTAGATCGCGTTCACCAGGACCAGCCGCGTCGTCGGGTCGAGGCTTGCTAGTAGCTTGGGGATCCTTCCCTCGGTCTGGTCGCTGACCCAGCCGTCGATCAGTTTGCAGGCGCCGGCCGGGTCGGCCTGGAAGTCCACGAGTCGCAAGCCCGCTCCGTACTTCGAGGCGAGCGTGTCGAGGAAGGGTGTCTGCAGGGCCAGGCCGCGCTGGGCGAACGGGGCGTTGGCGATGCGGAGAGTCAACTGGTAGGCCGTGCCGTCGGGGCCCTTGAACGAGCCCGAGAGGCCGTCCAGGCTCTGATCCAGGGAGTTGATCCCATTGCCGCCCCCGGAGTCAGCCGCCGCGTGGAGCACGGCGTCCATCTGCGAGGCCGTCCCGCCGGCGGCTCCGGCCTGCGCCATCGACAGTGCCAGGGCGACGCTGGCGGGCGATATGACGGCGTTGCCGTCCGACTTCAGGGCCGCGGCATAGAGGTCGAACCCGAAGGCGTCGATCGCCGCGGCGGCCTGGGCGGCGCCGGTCGCCGAACCTGGAATACGCGCCGCCTGGGAGGTGGCCTCTGCTATGGCCGCCGCCTGGCCGGCACAGCCGGTGACGATCGCGCCGGCGAGAGCCAGCACTCCAAGGCTCCACAGGACGCCTGGGACGGCGCGGAACCTGGCGATAGGGTTGGTAAGCGGCCGGTTCATCGTCCTCACCTCTGCCTCAACGCTACAGAGTTTGCGCTTCTCTGACGCGGCTCGAACGGCTCCAGTTCCCCACGCTATGGCTGCATCGTGCTGACCCCCGAAGGCCGCTCGACTGGTCGGACAGGGCGGGATCGTCGGCGACTGGCCGAGCGGGGTTGCATCATCAGCGGACCTACCGGTGCCTTGGCGCAACGGAAACTGCAGGGAGGTCGGATCTACGAGGTGTGGCTAGCTGGACTGACGAGCGGTCCCGTTACATCGGGCTAGTTGCGCCCGGTGGGGGCGACAGGCTGAATGGTGACCATCCTCCAATTGGAGGGTGCTCTTGTCAGGAGGCCATCTATGGCCATCCGCTCCGTAAAGGGCCAGGGCCTTGCCGAATATGCCCTGATCCTCGCGCTCATCGCCGTCCTGTGCATTGCGGC
>DASWZK010000137.1:0-4701 GCA_036404515.1 Candidatus Limnocylindrales bacterium | reverse complement strand
GTCAAGCAAGTGTTGAAATACCCAACTTGCGCGCTTAGGATTACGGACCCGAGTCCCGACGACGAACACGTCGGGCCATCCTCGGAGACCCGCGCAGGATAGCTACCGATGGCGACCTCATTGCCGGTCGGCATCCAGTCGCCGCGACCGAACCATCGAGCGCAGGACCCGTGTTCCGCACGGGTGCGAGCGATGGCTATCTGGCCGCGGCTGGATCGACGCTCCCTGACTCATTGTGGATGTGACCCAACCCGCATTGCCAAGTACGTCTCGCGTCGAACTCGAATGCCCACCAAGGCGATCGAGACGCTCCTGAGCCAGTAGTCACCGACGGCTCGCTCCGGGCGATGGCCAGTTCGACGCGCAGGGTGGCCATCGACCACATGCTCGGTGCGCCGGTCGATCATGATGGTCGCTGCCAAGCCCACCTCGGAGAGAGCACCCGCGATAGCTCGCTGCTGCTCCTTGTCGTGGACCCGCCAGTTCAGAGGATGGGCCAAGAGCTGGTCAGGCAGCACCGCGCTGTGGCCAACTATGCGGGAGCGCCACGCGGTGGCGGTCTTGACAACTGGTTCACGCGATCCTGCGGAGCGCTTTCGTGATGGAGCGGGGAGCGCGAGACGGCATTCACGCACTTCGCTCCCCGGCCGCGTCCCGGCGCGGCGTCTCGTTGCCACGAGGATGCGTATCGATCGCTGAGTTTCGACGGCGCCAGCCCTCTCGCTCCGACCATACTTCACATGGCCGCGCCGACCGCACTCGGGCGCGCCAACCCGCCCAGAGTCACGCCGCCTCGGTGCGGCGGTAACCGCCGGCCGGCGTCAACTGGCCACGTCACGACGGCCCATCCCCCACGCCCCGACCGCCAGGCCACCGGCGGCAAGGACGAAGCAGGCGACGACCCCGCCGGCGTCCCAGGCCCCGACCATCGACTGGCCCATGTGCGCGGTCAGGGCGAGTTGATGGACCCAATCCGGGAGCCTTAGCGCCGGGGTGATCAGGTCGATCAGGTACGTCGCGACGACGACCAGGGCGACGATCTCGGCCGCGATTGAGGTCCGGAAGAGCCCACCGATCGCGAAGCCCACTCCGGCCAGGGCGGCCGCGTACAGCCCGAGGGTCGCCGAGCCCGCCATCGGCGTGACCGCATCGCTGCCCGCCAGCACCGCTCCTATCCCGACCGCGACGGCCAGCACGACGGTCATGAGCGCGATGGCGAGGAAGACGCCGATGCCGCTGCGCATGGCCCACGAGCCGCGGGCCAGAGGCGTAGCGAGCAGCATCTCGAGTCTGCCGGACGCTTCGTCGGACGCCCAGCCGGCCACCAGCGTCGAGGCTGCGAAGCCGACCACGATGAACTCCAGCTGGACCAACAGCTGGAGGAACCCGCCGGCGGTGGTGATGTCGAAGCTCGGGAAGACGTTGTGGAATGTCCTGGCCAGGTCGGGAGACTTGAGAAACTCGTCGGCGAGCGAGCGGCTGCCGGCGGCCATGACGAGCCCGAAGAGCCCGAGGCCGAGACCCCAGGCCAGGGCCACGGGCAGCCGCTCGCCGAAGGCGCGCCCGATCGGCCCGCGCAGTCCAAGAACCGCGCCCGGCAGGCCCGGCAGCTTGATGGAGGTGTATGCGCCGAGGTCGCGGCGGACGAAGAGCTCGACCCCGACCACGATGAATACGACCGCCACGACGGCCACCGGCACGAGGGACGGCCAGTCGTACTGCCGGCCAGCGGGAGGTGGCGAATCGCGCAGGGTCTTGGCAAAGACGCTGGCGAAGCCGTAAACCCGGCTCCGCAGGGAAACCCCCGGGTGGGGCGCGATCGACGAAGATCGCCCGAGCTCAACGGCCATGATTCGGCATCTCCTGCCTGGCGGCCCTACGCGGCCATACGACCGCGTGCGGTCCTCAGGCCACCCCGGCCAGGGCATCTGCCATCCGGTTCGGCACCACGATCTGGCACATGGAAACGCCGGTCAGATCTACCCGCCCCGACCAATCTAGAGGTCATTGGGCCCGTACTCCTGCGGCAGCGCCGGGTCAGACGCCGACCGGCTCGCGAACCAGCACGACCGTGGTTCGGCCCGGCTGCCACTCGCCGTACATCACGAGAACCTTCTCCAGCGCCGTGTCGACACCCAGTCGCTCGCGAACCTGGGCGTTTTCGTAGGGAAAGACCACCTCGTTGATCCGGCGCAGGGCAGCGTCGAGCCCCGACACGATCTTCTGGCTGCCCACCACGAGGATCACTCGCCCGGCGCCCGAGACGTACGCGCCTAGCTGGCTTCCGGTGGCCGACGCGGCGACTAGGACCCCGTCATCGGTAACCGCCGCCACGCTGCCGAGCATGTAGTCCGGTGCGGCAATGAGCTTGCGAATCTCACGACCCTGAGTCTTGCGATCCATTGCGAAGAAACGCGGCCGCAGGGCATCGAAACGGCCCGATTCCACTAGCTCGGCGTAGAGCCCGACGTCCTCGAGCGTCTTCGACTTGCCGGAGTGGACTTCTGCGCCCTCCGGGATCAGGCCGAGCACGACGCGGCGCGCTTCCGCGCCGGAGTCGACCACGATCGCCTCGATGTTGTGTGAGCGGAGGGCTGCAGCAACGCGCTCTATCCGGTCGGCCTGGTCGGCCTGGTCACTCATGACATGCTCCTGGTCTCATCGGTCGGCTTCGCGAGCCGGCGCATCGCGGTCACCATCTGGCGCGGAGTTGGTGGCGACGGCAGTTCGGTCGCACCCTCGCTTCGGAATCCGTCGAGCATCAAGCCAACCAGCCGCCTCCATGCATCGGGCGCAGCCCGTCCCGCACCCTGGACGACACCAGCGTTGGCCATGAGCATCAGCACCAGGTCCTCGGGGACGAAGTCCGATCGCAGGGTCCCCTCCGCCTGGGCGCGCTCAACCATTCGGACCGAAAGCTCGTATCCGCGGGCGCGCTGCTCTTCGAGCTTCTTCGCGTTCGAGAACGTTCTCGTCAACACGTCGTTGAAGCCGAGGTCGGCGGCCTGCATCGAGCAGACACGCTCAGCGTAACCGCAGAAGCCCGACCACCCGTCGGACGCCTCGAGTGCCTCCTCAGCGGCGCGGGCGTATTCCTCCAGTCGCCGTTCAAAGCACGCGGCGATCAGGGCCTCACGCGTCGGGAAGCGGCGGTAGAGGGTGGCAATTCCCACGCCCGCGTGCTCCGCGACCGCCTCGAGTGGCACGTCCAGGCCGTGTTCGGCGAAGTCGGCCTGGGCGGCCTTGACGATCCGCGACCGGTTGCGTTCAGCATCGACCCGCAGCCGCTCGGTCACTTCATTGTCCCGTTGCATGGCACCACTCTACATCGAAACGGAGGCACCCCTCCACTTGTAGTACGATCCGTCCCATTCCTCCGAAGACCACTCCATCTGCTGCTGAGGTAAGTCCCATGAAAGCATTCGCACTCGAGAGCGCCGACCGACCGGCCAGGACCATCGACATACCGAAGCCGGAAATCGGCGAAGCGGATGCGCTCGTCGCGGTGAGGGCCGCGAGCGTAAACGGCATCGATGTCTACCAGGCCATGGGCGCCCTGGCCGGCATGCTGGAACATGCGTTTCCGACCGTCGTCGGACGCGATTTCGCGGGCATCGTGGAAGCGGTGGGGCCGGGCTTCGGCGGCTTCGCAGTCGGCGACGAGGTGCTCGGGTTCATCCCAACGATGCCGCCCCTCAAGAGCGGCTCGTTCGCCGAGTATGTCTCCGGCGGACCGGCGCTGGTCCTGGCCCGCAAACCGGCCGGCCTCGGCTTCAGCGAAGCCGCAGGGCTGCCGCTGGCCGGCTCGGCCGCGCTCGATCTGCTCGAGGCGATCGCCGCGAAGAAGGGCGACGTCGTGCTGATTGTCGGGGCCACCGGCGGGGTCGGCAGTTTCGCGGTACAGCTCGCGGCGCAGCGCGGTCTCAAGGTCATCGCCACAGCTCTTCCCGAGCAGGAGGCGAACGTCCGCGAGCTTGGCGCCGCCGAAACGATCGACTACTCCGCCGGCAGCGTCGCGGACGCGGTCCGCAGTCGATACCCAGACGGCATCGCGGCCTTGATCGACGTGGTGAACCAGAAGGAGGCACTGACCGAACTCGCCTCCGTTGTTCGCCCGGGAGGCCACCTGGCAACCCTCATGGGCGCGGCCGACGTCGAGCTGCTCGCGCCTCGCGGGATCGGCGCCGCCAACGTGAACGCCGCTCCGACTGCGGAGAAACTGCGTCTTCTCGCGGATCTGGCGAGCTCCGGGGCGCTTCGGGTCCAGATTCAGGCCGCCTACCCGATCGACCGGGCGGACGAGGCGCTCCAGGCGTTCCAGCGGGGCGCGCGCGGCAAGATCGTCTTGACTTTCTGAGCCCACGTGAAGCGGTGACGGCTTGTCGCGCCGCTCCAAGTCGCCACTCGATGACATCGAAATCTCGGCTTTGAGACCTTTCACCCGAACAGACGTCGGGATGTGCTGGGAGCGACCGCGTGCCCCCAGATCCTGGGCTCGCAGGGTCGCCGACCTCGAAGTTCGGCCGTACATCTCGTTGCCCGCGAAGCAACGCTAACGGGGCTCTTCCTCCGGCCGACCCGTCTCGTGCTCGGCCACGAAGGCGGGAACCTGCGTCCGTCGGTCGAGGCCCAACTTCGCAAGGATCGAGCTGACATAGTTCTTGACCGTCTTCTCCGAGAGGAAGACGGCCGCGGCAATCT
>DASWZK010000136.1:0-8299 GCA_036404515.1 Candidatus Limnocylindrales bacterium | reverse complement strand
CCTGCGCGCCGTCCTGTTCGACTTCGGCTTCAGCCCGCGGGCCGAGACCGCGATCACCCGTGTCTTCGCGGTCCTCGGCGTGGCCATCGTGGCCTACGGCCTGTGGCTGACCTGGACCATCACGTCCTACCACTGACCTGGTCGACTCGCTGGCCCACGTCGTTGTGGCGCCCGGGGCTGATCTCCAACCTCCGACGCGGTAACATTCAGCGTCGCCTGGCCGGCTAGGAGCGGCGGCTCGCGAACTGCTCCCGTGGCACAGACTCTGCCAAGCCCAGCGGCGCGACTGCCGGAGCGATCCCGCTGACGGGCGGTCGTCGCGAGGTCCCGACACGATTGCGACGACGGGGTCGCGCAGGCCCCCGAACCCGGCGTCTCCGAAGACACAACCAGGAGGACGAGTAGGAAGCGGAGTGGCTGGCCCTTCGGTCAAACTCCCGGAGTTCCTCGCTCGGCTCGCCGAGTCGCCCTGCTGCGCCGCGATCACGTCGGACGCACACCTTGAGGCGGCGCTCGCGAGTACGGTCTCGACCATCTTCATCCTGCGCGGCGATGGGCTCGAGCTGCGACCAGTCGTGCGCCGGATCCATGCCGCAGGCAAGTTCGTGGCCGTTCACCTCGACCTGATAGACGGATTGCGGCCGGATCGAACCGCGATTGCCTGGCTCGCCCGGGCGGGTGTCGACGCCCTCATAAGCTCGCACGGCCAGCTGATGGCGGCCGTCAGAAGAGAGAATATGGTCGGGATCCACCGTCTGTTGCTGACCCGGCGTGGCCTGCTCGATTCGGGTCTGTCCGCTGTGACGCGCTCCGGAGCGGATATCGTCGAGGTCCTGCCGGGGGTTATCCTGCCCGACGTGCGCGCCCTGCTGCCTCGCCTGGCCGTGCCGCTCCTCGCCGGCGGCTTCATCCGGACCGAGATGGAAGCACGCGCCGTGCTGGCCGCAGGGGCGGTCGGCGTGACGACGAGCACCGAGAGCTTGTGGGCGGCCCGCCTTGTCTGATCGACCCACGCGCCAGTTCCTGCCGCCCGTCTTCGTCGCGAGCTCCGGACAGGGGCTCCTGGCCAGGGAGGGCGACATGGAGGTCGGGATCCTGCTTCGAGACCTCGATCTCATGACCCTCGTCGGCGTGGCTGAAGCAGGGTCGGAGGGAATCGCCGTCGATCTCGACAGCGTGGACGGCCTGAACGCGGACAACGCAGGGGCACGGTACGTTATGGGCAGGCTCGGGGTTCGGGTAGTCATGACCCGCCGACCGGCGCTCGCAGCGTTCGTCGCCGACGCCGGCTGCCTGGGCCTGGTGCACGTCCTAGCTTTCGACTCGACGGGTCTGGCGCGAGCCCTCGAAAGCCATCCCGCTCGGCACGGGGTCGGCACCGTTATATCGCCCGGTCCGGTCCTGTCGCACTTGACGGCAGGCGACCTTGAGCGCCTGCCGCGGCCGATCGTCGCTTATGGCCTCATCGATACACCCGAGCGCGCCCACCAGCTCCTAACAATCGCCGACAGCGTCGTGGTCGGCCCCGATTGTGCGAGGGGCCTGGCTGAAGGGGCCCGGGTTTCCCGCTGACGATTGCTTCGTCGAGTGCTCAGGGCACAACAACCGGGCGGATCGACGCCGGAATCGACGCCGGAGATGCAGGTCGCAAGTGAAGACCAGCCCGGGTGGCGTTCACCCCGGGCCAGGTGGCTTTCACAAAGGGCCCGGTGGCGATCTTGACAATGGCAGCGCAGCGGCCTAGGCTCCCATTTGTCTCTCTCCGGGACTAAGACTAGATGAAGTCCCGCTTCGGCTTTATGTCGGGGCGGGTTTTTGTTTGCCGTCGAGACAGACGCGGCAACCTGAGGAGTAGCCATCGATGGTCCAGGAACTCAGGCTCGTCAGCGCCGATCCGGCCCGTCCTGCCCCGTTACCGGCCCGCCTCACCGGGGGATCGCGCGACAGGAGCTTGAGCACCGGGCAGACTGCCGACGGTTCCACGAAATCAGCCCTGATCGAGGCCCTCTCGCGCGAAGTGCGGACGGCGCTCGCCCTCGTGAGCGGCTACAGCCAGACCCTGCTCCACCTCGATCTCGACGACGACGAGCGGGACCGGTGTTTGGCCCGTATTTCGGTCGCGAGCGCTCACGTCGCGGAGCTTACCGAGGAGATGCTGTCGGTCGCCGCCGCGAAGAACGACGTATGCCCCATCTGCCAGCCGGTCACGATCAGCAGCCTGGTCGGCCGCCTTGGGAACCAGCTCGCCGAGGAGGCCGATCCGCCCCGGCTGGACGCTCAGATACCTGCCGAGCTGCCGCTCGCGAGCGCCGATCCAGTGTGGATCGTCCGCGTGCTCAGGAACCTGGTGACAACAGCCGCCAGGGGCTCTGCCGACGGCCGGTCCGCACGACTGAATGCATACTCGACCGGCGAGTGGGTGGTCGTCAGCGTACAGGGAGGCGAGGAGCAGCTCGATAGTGAGCCGCCGAGCGCCCGCTCATCGATCGGCTCGAACCGAACCCGGTTCGCGGAGTCAGCGACCCCATCGACGAGTCTGGTCGGCTCCTCGAGTCGTCATCTCGACTTGCCGGCTTCGCTCGCCGGGGATCTGGGCACCGGACCGGGCCTCGACTATTGCCGTCAGCTCGTCGAAGCGCATGGAGGCCGGATCTGGCTCGACGAAACCGCGTCGGGCGTGCGGGTCTCCTTCAGTCTGCCCCGTTACTGGCCTGAGGAGCCCGCCGTCGAGAAGCGAGGAGCGGACGGCCTGGTGGGTGCGCTCGAGCTCTGATGGATCCTCGCCGGGCAGCGAGATCGGGGCCGGGCCGGGGTGTCCAACGGTCGTTGCCGGTCAGGTCCACGCCAGCGAGGCTCGCGTCGCCCAGTACCGCTCTGGTTGCTCGGAAAGGGAGGTTAGCTCGGACAGGTCGTCGGGCGACAGCACCAGGTCGAGCGCTGAGAGGTTGCTGGAGAGCTGACCCGGGGTGACCGCACCGGAAAGCACCACGTCCGACCACGGCTGAGCGATCGCGGCGGCCAGCGCCACGGCGTCCTCGGTCAGCTCGAGCCGCCGCAAGAATGACGCGAGCGGCGCTGGCGTCGACTGCGGAGCCCGCGACGTCAGGCGCCCGTTCGCCAGCGCTTCCTTGACGATGACCCCCCATCCTGCTTGCTTCGCCTCGGCCAGGGCAGGCCCCACAGAAGGCTCGAGGAGGTTCCACGTCGCCTGCACCGAAGCGAAAGGCGAACGGCCGTCGATCCGGATCTCCAGGGCTCGGCGGACGACGTCGGACTGGTGCGGGCCGCTCACTGTCAAGCCGATCGCCAGGCCGCCGTCCCCAAGCCGTCTCAGTTCGTCGAGCACTTCGCGGTCCACGAGCACGCCGCTCTCGAGCGTCGCTGAGTGGATCTGGTAGAGGCGGAGGCGATCGCCCAGGAGCGCGCGGCTCTCCGCCAGCTGGCGCTTGAGGTTCGCGACGGAGTGGTCCTTGATCTCGTTCACTTCGGCGCCGACCCGCCAGTCTGCAGTGTAGCGATAGCCCCACTTGGAACCGACCGTGATGTGCCCGGGAGGAAAGGCGCGATGGTCGAGCCATGAGCCGAGGAACTCTTCGGCGAGACCGTATGAGCGAGCGGCGTCGACGTAGCGGACACCGCCCGCGTAGGCGGCGTCCAGCAGATCGTGGGCCCTTTGCCGGAACGCTTCGACGCTCCGATCAGGGCCGAGATCTTGCTCCCGGCCGAGGTTGATATAACCCGGCCTCCCGATTGCGGCGAGCCCGAGCCCCATCTCGCTCACCGGAAGGTCGCTCTTGCCGAGACTCCGCACTCTCATAGACCTGAGAGTACTCCGGGAGGCAGCGAAACCACCGCCAGACTCAACGCGCTGGCGGTCCGCCGTGGTTTCGGTCGGCCGGTGGCTCGACGGCATCCAGTCCGGCTCAACCCGGGCGCGACTGCGGCCGACACCACCTCACAGTCGTGCGCCTCTTGCGATGACGAGGCGACGGCTGCTCGGCTGGTAGACGTATTCGTGGAGACGGATTAAGAAGAGGCCCCGACCGCGCGGCCGGGGCCTTCATACCGCCTGGTTCGAAGCTGTGAAGCGGCGCAGATTGCGAGCTACATGCCCGTCACGTTGGTCGGAGTGGTCACCTTGTTCGCGGGGTCGTTGACGTTGGTGATGTCGAACTTGATCTCGTAGGCGACGCTGTTGTCGCTGGCAGTGGCCAGGATGTCCATGCTGACGGGGTATCCGCCGTCCGTCGCGATCCAGACGTCCGCCGACCAGGTGGCGCCCGTGACGCCCAGCGTCGACCCGTACTCGGCCAGCGCCGCGGTCGTGGCTTGATAGTGATCGGCGCTCACGCCGTTCTTGGTCTCTGTCCCGACCTTCGTCCAGCCGCTGGACGGGGACGTGTCGATGGCGCTCGAGAACATCGTGGCCGGCGAGAACGCGTCGGCCAGGCTGCTGCCGGTGGCCTCGGTCTTGAGGAAGCTGCCGCTGCCGCCCATGTCGAGATAGTCGTAGCCGCCGATCTCGATCATGTGGAAGCCGGCCATGTCGATGTCGGCGGCCTTCTCGGGCGTGAGCGTGACAGTGCCGCTCATCGTGAAGGGTGCGTTACCCGAAGAAGACCCTGGGTTGAGCGCCGAGAGCAGGGACCCGAAGTCCCCGCCCGCGAGGGTCATGCTGAACTTGTAACTGCTGATGCTGGAGAAGGCGCTCGCGGCTCCGCTGAGGTCCGCGCCGTTGCCGGCCTGGCCGGACGTGCCGGGCTGGCTGGATGCACCGTTCAGACCGGCATCGGTTGCGAGCACCGTAGGGTTGGGGCTTCCGGAGCCCGATGACTTCGAGCCGTTGTTCGTGAACAGGTACGCCCCGCCGGCGATGGCGGCGATGAGGACCACGCCGACGAGGATCATGGCCGGGCTGATGCGGGACTTCACCGGCGCGGCCGCGACTGGCGTGGCCACCGGGTAGGCTGGAGGTGCCGCCGGAGCAACCGGCGCGGGCGGGAGCGCCCAGGCCGGAGGAGGCGGGGTAGCCTCGACCTGGGTCACCGCCGGAGCAACCGGAGCGATGGGTATCTCCGGCAGGGGCGGCGGAGCGACCTCTACGTGGGGTACCGCCGGAGGGGCGGGCGCCGCTGGGGATAGCGCTACAGCCGATAGAACGGCGCCGCACGAGGCGCAGAACTTCTGCTCAGCGGCGGCACGCGCTGTTCCGCAGTTGGGACAGAAGCCCAGTCCAGTCGTCATCGGATCTCCCTCCGATTGTGGAGTGGGGCTGGTGAGGCTCCGCCGGGGCTCCCACCGGATTCGGACACCTACCGAAACCCGGCCCACTCGGACGTGGCCATTCTAGTCTCCCCAGATTGGGCGGGTGGCTCTCTCCGGCGGTGGAGTCTCCATGCGACGATTTCCGTGGAATCGCGAGGCGAGTGACGCGAGAGTGCGCCCGGCGGTCGGGCGGCCGCGGCGGTCGGGCGGCCGCGGCGGTCAACAGGGTCGCCGGGCACTATAGTCATCGGGAGATGTGTTCGCGAGAACTTGCTCTTGCTGCGTCGCCCGTGCCGGCCTCATCGGCGACCGCCGTCGCCGATGTCTGACGCTCGATCGGCAGTAGAGCTCGATTCGTCGGCGCTTGTGACCCTGGACGGCATCCGCGCGGCCGCCGAAGCTATCCGCGGAGTGGTCGTGCGCACTCCGCTACTGCCCTTTGGGCGACCCGACGACGGCGACCCATTTGGGCGTACCCGCACCTGGTTGAAGCCGGAGTCACTTCAGCCAATCGGCGCGTTCAAGCTGCGTGGTGCTTACTACAACATCGCCACGCTGTCGGCCGAACGCCGTGCCGCTGGCGTAGTGGCGCATTCGAGCGGCAACCACGCACAAGGCGTGGCGCGCGCCGCGCGGCTTCTCGGTGTCCGCGCTGTAATCGTGATGCCCTCGGATGCGCCACGGATCAAGGTCGAGCGCGTGCGGGAGGACGGCGCGGAGATCGTCTTCGTGGGTCCGTCCAGTGAGGAACGCGCGGAGCGGGCCGCCGAGCTTGCGCGGGCCGATGGGCTGTCGATGGTCGCGCCGTACGACGATGCGGCGACAATCACGGGCCAGGGGACGGTCGGGCTCGAGATCGTCGAGCAGCTCGCCGCCCTCGATGGGCGGTCCGATGGGCGAATATCCGGCCGGCGAGAGGCAGCGTCGAGTCGCCTGCCGGCGGCGCTGGGTGGCCGGCGAGCGGCAGCGTCGAGCAGTCGGCCGACCGAACTCACACCGTTCACCGTGCTGGTGCCGGTAGGCGGAGGCGGGATCGCAAGCGGGGTGGCCGTGGCGGTGAAGTCGCTCCGGCCCGACGCGGTAGTGATCGGCGTCGAGCCTGATCTGGCCGCGGACGCCCGTGATTCGCTCGCCCAGGGCCAGATCGTGACCTGGCCGGCGGACACGGTCGGGCGGACGATCGCCGACGGCCAGCGGACTACCCACATCGGACGCATCCCGTTTGCGCTGATGCGTCGCTATCTCGATGCCATCGTGACCGTCACGGAGGACGAAATTGCCCGGGCCATGGTTCGCGCGTCGAGGGAAGCGCGGCTGGTGCTGGAGCCATCGGGCGCGACAGCCCTCGCCGCCTGGCTCTTCCACGAGGCCGAACTGCCGGAGACCGGGCGCGTGGTGTCCATCCTGACCGGTGGAAACGTAGATCCCGCGCGCTATGACGAGCTGCTCGCCCGGGGAATCGCAGCCGGCGGGTGATCGCGCTGACCAGCCTCGATGCCGACCACCAGCCGAATCGTGCCGCTACGCCGAGGGGTGCCCGTTCCGTGGCACTCCGCCGGCCCACCTGGCGGACCAGTGGCTCGTTGGGTGGGGAAAGCGGCGCTCTGGAAGAGCACGCTAGACTCCTCGCATGAACGAAGTGAAGCTCGGAGCCCTGTGTTGGAACCAGTACACCGACTGGCCGTCCCTGCTCGCGGCCGGCGTGCGGGCTGACCGGCTCGGCTACGACACCCTGTGGACGTGGGACCACGTCTATCCCATCGTCGGCTCGGACGACGGCCCGATGTTCGAGGCCTGGCTCACGATCACGGCGTGGGCGATGGCGACGGACCACGTCCGGATCGGTCTCATGGTCGGGGCCAACACGTTCCGCGAGCCGGCCCTCGTGGCGAAGATGGCCACTACGCTCGACCACATCAGCAACGGCCGAGCCATCCTTGGGATCGGCGGGGCCTGGTTTGAGACCGAGCACCTCGCCTTCGGCTTCCCATTTGGCAGCGGATTCCCCGAGCGCCTCCGATGGCTCGGGGAGGCCTTGCCGGTGATGCGCGGCATGCTCCGCGGCGAGGGGCCGACGGCGCGAGGGGACCGGTATCACGCGAAGAAGGCACGGAACGATCCACCGCCGATCCAGACCGCGCTGCCGATTCTCGTCGGTGGCGACGGAGAGAAGGTGACGCTCAAGCTCGTCGCGAGGTATGCGGACGCATGCAACATCGGCGGCGGGATCGCGAACGTCCGCCAGAAGGACGCCGTGCTCCGGCAGCACTGCGCGGACGTTGGGCGCGACGAGCGCGAAATCGAGCGCACGACCGGGATCGGCGTGCCCGTGATCCGTGATTCGCGAGAGGAGGCCAGGCTCGTTTTCCGCTCGATCTTCGAGCGGAACGGCCGGGCGCGGCTATGGCAGGACCAGCCGGTCGGGACGCCCGAGGACGTTGCCGAGCATCTGGCCCCATACCTCGAGATCGGCTACCGGCATCTCGTCGCAGGGTTCCCGTCCCCCTATGACGAGGAATCCATGACGCGGCTCGTCACCGAGGTGAGGCCGATCCTGGAGCGCGCCTGACCCTCAGGCAAAACCGACCGCGCTCGATGAGGTCACAATCTGTCCGAGCGGCCCGAACGGCCCGAACGGCCCGAACGGCCCGAGCGGCACGCCGGCCCCTGAGATTGCGGTCACCGTGCCCGACGCGCATGCTGGTGCCTCGATGCCCGATCCCGACCGACCCCTCCGCCTTCTAGTCGTCGATGACCACGAAGTAGTGCGCCAGGGGCTCATCGCCTTCCTCGATGGCCACCGTCAGTTCGAGGTTGTCGCCGAGGCCGGCACGTGCGCGGAGGCCATCTCCCAGGCGCGCAAGTTCGTCCCGGATCTCGTCCTCATGGATGTCCGCCTGCCTGACGCATCCGGGATCGAAGCCTGCCGGTTGCTGCGCGACGATTTCCCGGCCATGCCGGTCGTCTTCCTCTCGAGTTCGCCCGACGAGGCGGATGTCTTGGCCGCCATCGTTGCCGGAGCGCGAGGTTACGT
>DASWZK010000135.1:0-1725 GCA_036404515.1 Candidatus Limnocylindrales bacterium | reverse complement strand
CGTGCTCGGGCCTGACGTGGATGTAGACGACCGTGACGTACATGAATCCTCCCGGGTGAAAGCGTGCCGTGATGTCGCGGCGCTCGATCAGGCCCATGATCGGGCATCCGTCCAGCGGGAGCGTTGACGGTCGCGCTACGTAGCCGGCGCGGCGGGCGGTGTGGGCAGCGCCGGTGGGGTTGGCAGCGCCGAAGCGGACGGCCCGATCGCGCCGGCCGAGGGCAGAGGCGCCATCGACGGAGGCGGGGCTGCGGACTCGGACGCCACCGGGCCCGTGTCGACGGAGGAGGCCGGGTTGGCGCCTTCGGTGGCGCCGGGGTTGGGCGCGGTCGGAGACGGTTCCGGATACGGGCTCGACCTCCACACCACGGATTCCACGACTATCTCCGCCTTGCACTCGGCCCTGGCGTCCGTCGGGCACTGCGCCGCCAGCGGGTCATTGACGTGGACCCGAGCGACCACGATCTCGTTGTCGGGCTCGTCCAGGTTGCTCATCGGCGCGACCGCGAGCCCGTCGATCGAGAGGACGTAGCAGTACGGGATCAGCTGCTGCTCGGCAGCCGTCTCGTCGATGGGCTCCGGGCAGGGCGGCATGAGGCTGGGCTTGGTGAACAGGCCGCCGAGCAAGAAACTGCCCTTGAGGCTCGCGAACGAGGCCTGGTCGGCCACCCGGTAGACATGCTCCCCGGCTATCTCGGTCGGAACGGCGGGCCAGACGACCGCCTCCACGACGACGGCGGCCTCGCATGCGGCCTGGCTCGCTGCGCTGCATTGGGAAGCCTCAGGGTCGTGAGTGTGAGCGCGCACCACGATCGCGGGGCCGCCCTCCCAGCCGGCCAGCACAGAGAAACCTTCGCTGGCCACCTTGATGCCTCCGCCCGTCGCGAGCATCGCCGTGGTGCCACCGGTCGGCCACAACCCGAGCCCGCCACACGGTGGAATGAGGGCGGTCTCGGCGAACGGCAACGGCGGCTGCGAGGCGCATGGGGCCACATCCTGGAGCACATACCCGGCCAGCAGGAAGCTCCCACTCAGGTTCTGCCACTCGGCCTGCTCGCCAATGCGGTAGACACGCTGGCCGTCGACCTGGGTCGGGATGCCGTCCGATCCCAACACCACGCCCGACACCCCGGCGGGAACGGCCGGTCCGCTGCCCTGCCTGAAGGCGAGCCCAGCGCCGACGAGTCCAACAGCCACCAGCACCGCGACCGCCGCCACGGCAGAGGCGAGCTTGGGCCATGCGCGACTCGGCCGGCCCCGGCCTTCGATGCTGCCGGCCTGCCGCGTCCGCAGGTTCGCATAGTCACGCTCCGCGCGATCCAGCTCTGCGGTGAAATGGTGGGCCAGCCGCTCCTCGACGTTGTCTGCGGGCGGGCCACCCATCGATTCAGTCTTCATCGAGATACTCCCGGAGTCGCGCCAGGCCCGTCTTGAGCCGTGCCTTCGCCGTGTTTTCCGTGACCCCAAGCGCGTCGGCCGTCTCGCGCACGGAAAGTCCGACCATGTGGTGGAGGACCACGGCCGCTCGAATCGGTCGCGAGAGCCGGCCGAGCGCCTCGTCGAGTTCGATTGATTCCGACGTCTCCGGGCCGCCGATCGGCAACTCGTGGATCGTCGGATCCAGACGAAGCGTCCGGCGCAGCCGCCGTACGACCCGCAGTGCCTCGCGCGTCTCGACGGTAAGGAGCCAGGCCCGAACGGCCCGCGGCTCCCGAATCGTCGGCC
>DASWZK010000134.1:0-5466 GCA_036404515.1 Candidatus Limnocylindrales bacterium | reverse complement strand
CGACCTGTCTCGTCGAGGATGTGCACCTCGAGCTTCTGGCGCGATAGGTCCAATCCGGCGTACAACATGTCATGGGCCTCCTGGTGGTTGGTTCCGTCGAGAACCCACTATTCCACCAGCGGGGCCCTCTGCATGGCAGTCATGGCGTGGGGCCTCCGGGGCGGCGATCTGGATGGGCATGGCTGACCGCGGCGCGGCAGAGGCCCGGCCATAATTGACCATCGTGTCTTCTGAACGCGACCACATATCGAACCAGGGACCCCCGTCTGCGCCACCAGCAGTCGGCTGGCGCTGAAACGTGGCCATTCTTGCGACCCTGTTCGCCGTCATCGGGCGACAGGCGGGCCGCTTGCTGACGACGGCTCTGGGCTGGGCCAGCACGCTGCTCTTCGGACGCGTCCCCAGACAGAAGCAGCTGCTGCTCTCGCTGATCGCGCTGGGCTCGCTCGTCTGGGTGGTGTTGCTCTTCGGCATCATCTTGCCCGACGTAGGAACCTTCCTGCTGACGGCGCTACCGCTGCCCGGGTTCATCGACCAGAACTGGGTCCGCATCGCGATGCTGATCGGGGCGCTCATCATGCCTCCGCTGGTCGGTCTCGGAGGTCTATTCATCGTGGACGCTGGGAGCCGGCCCACCGGCCTCGCGGCGGCGAGGCAGGTGCTGCGGGGCTACCCGATCGCTTTTCTGCTTGCGTTCACGTTCATCTTCCTTGCGATCGTGGCCCTGGTGCGCAAGGGCCGGATGCTGGCCCGTCGCCGGGCGGACGCGCACATTCCCATCGTGGTCCACGCCGGCGGCTACGAGATCATGGTTGACGACCTCGAGGCGGCCCTGGGCGAGGCGGGCTTGACGGTCGAGCGCCGGCCGGCGGCGGCGATCCTCGCCGTGCCAGGGCGGCTGGTCGGATGGGTCGCCGGCGGCGGCGTGCGGGCACTCGTCCCGGCCGAGCTGACGACTCTCTTCTCGCCCGTGCTTGAGGTTGAGCTGTACCCCTCAGACATCGCGATCTCAGGCCAGAAGGAAGCCGTGGCTCGCGCCCGTGCCGCGATCGCGACTCGGCTGACGGTGACCGCGGCGTACCTGACCACCTCCAAAGAGGCGCAGGCGGTCGAAGACCGCCTGGACGATATCGTCAGAGCCTGCGGGAGGATGCAGGAGAAGGGTGGGACTGGGCCCTCCGACAAGCTGATTGAAGAGCTGCGCGCGATTGACGCTACGCTCGCGACTCTCGATATCGACTATGCCGACTGGGAAGTTCTGTACCGGATGCGTCTCCAGATCGAGCGCGATCTGCTGGTCGGCTCCGCGGTGGGACACTCCGTGCAACCGCCAGCCTGAGGCCGGCCGGCGAACTCGGTCACTTGTCTTCGGGCCTGGCCTCCTGATGACGAGTCAAGGTGCGCTGCGAGGCGACGAGCGTCCCCACGATGCAGCCATCGTGCGGACGAAACGGGTGCTCTGGCCCTGGCACCGCATGCCCCGAGCGATGCATACCAAGCGTGGAGAAATGGGCCGTCCAGGAGGGGTTGCGACCGGCCAGCACCAGCCGCGACGCGCTGCAAGGAGAGTTGTCATGACACGGCCACCTCAGGAGAGCCTCTCTGCTGTAGCCCGTGAGATCGCCCCGGATGTGTACTGCCTGGGGCCGCGGGGACGCACGCAGACCGACGTCTACTTCGTGCGCTCCGAATCGTCGTGGGTCCTGATCGATGCCGGCTGGGCGAAGGACGGTCCATCTATCAAGAAGGCCGCGGAGTCCGTGTTCGGGGCCGACACGCGTCCAGCCTCGATCCTGCTGACACACTTCCACCCCGATCACGCTGGCTCAGCACTCCAGCTGGCGCGGCTCTGGGACTGTCCGGTCTACGTGCACCCCGACGAGCTGCCGCTCGCCCGTGGCGACTTCGCAGCGATCACGAAGTACGCCGGCCCGCTCGACCACTGGGTCGTCCTGCCCCTCATGCGCGCCATGGGTCGGCGGCGGCGTGAGGCGATGCTCGCCGGATCGAGCCTCAGCGATGTCTCGCGCCCGTTCGAACCCGGCGCCGGCGTCCCGGGTCTTGCGGGCTGGGAGTGCATTCCCACGCCGGGCCATACGCCGGGCCACGTTTCGTTCTTTCGAGCCAGCGACCGCGTGTTGATCACGGGCGACGCCGTCGTGACAATGAAGCTCAACTCCGTGTCGGGTCTACTGCTGCAGCGGCAGGGCCTGTCGGGGCCGCCGCGGTACACGAGCTGGAGCTGGCGGGCAGCCAAGCAGTCGGTTGCCGCGCTCGCCCGGCTTGAGCCGAGCGTGCTGGCAGGCGGACACGGCACGCCCCTGACCGGTCCCGGGACCGCGCGCGTCTTGCGAACCTTCGCCGAGCACTTCTCGGGTCGCGACGCGAAGCCAAACCTCAAGAGTGGTCATTGAGCCGGCCCACGAGAAACGCGGAACTGCGGGCCTGGAGCCGAATCTCAAGCACGTATCTGCCCGCCGGGTCACGAAGGCTGGGACGTGACGGTTTCGTAGTTCGGCCGTCACCGTGACACCAATAGTTGGGCAGGCTGGCAAACTCGACTTGGTAGCGCTCGAGGTAACCGGGGGTGTAGGCGTCGAAACCCCGGCGGGCGTCAAACGGCTGCTAACTTGAAAGATGGAGCCGATCGTTTGGTGGTAACCGGCGCCCTTGCGGGGCCGAGGCGCCCTAGCCCAAGTTGGCTTGGCCACCCAGCTGGATAGAGAGCGCCCGCACCGTGGAAGGATGGGCGAGATCGGCGCTCTTGGTCAGGGCGGGAGACCCCACTCGAAGCCTCCCGCACGTCTCATCGACGCCGTGAGCGCACCGAGAACGGACTGCACCTTGAAGGCTACATTTAGGGCAGGGGTGAAACGAGGCCGTGGACACCAACTCGCCGTCGTCGCGGGCTGACTCGTCTGCGCCCCGTGCGGAAGTGTCTCCGCCCGAGACGCCTGAGGCAGGCGCCTCGACACCCGTCGCTCGAGCTGCAAAGTCGCCCCTGATCGCCGCCGCACTGTCGTTCGTGTTCCCCGGCGCTGGTCAGCTGTACCTGGGGCGTCGCATCTCCGCGGTCGTCTTTGCCGTTCCGGCGCTGGTCGCAGTCCTGTGGGCGGTGCTTCAGCTCAGCCAGGGCCTGGTCTACTTCGCCGTCAGCATGCTGGACGATAGCTATGCGCTGACGATCATGGTCGTGGTCGCTGCCTTCACGACGTGGCGTGTCGCATCGATCGCGCATCCATTCTTAGTCGTGCGTCCGAGACGCATCGGCTTGCGTGCCGGTGCCGCACTGGCCCTGCTCCTGATTGCGACGTTGGGTATGGGCGGTGTCGTCTTCTCAAACGCCTTTGACGCCTACAGCGCGGCCCGGCAGATGGCCTCGAACGACTTTGCCGACGCTACGGCGTCGCCGGCGCCCTTCGTCCTCTCCCCCGTCCCCAGTCCGACTCTCGCCCCCACCCACACCGCCTCGGCGGTAGCGACTGCCGCTCCCGAGATCACGCCGTCACCCAGCCCGACCTGGGGCCCGGGCACCGACCCGAACCGGCTGACGGTCCTGCTCACGGGCGTGGACTTCATGCAGGGCCGTCAGCACGCCCTAAACGACACCCTGATGCTGGTGAGCGTCGACCTCCAGACCCAGGCGGTCGCCATGGTGAGCGTGCCTCGCGACACGACTGCCTTCCCGTTCTATTGGGGTGGTCAGGGCCCGGACACCTTCAAGATCAACGCCCTCGTCAACGCTATCGCGGCGGGGCAGTTCGGGTCGCCCGACCCGCCCATGGTCACCCTGGCGAACGAGGTCGGCTGGCTCGTGGGCGTGAGGGTCGACTACTACGCCGAGATGGACATGGACGGCTTCTCGCAGATGGTCGATCTCGTGGGCGGGGTGGACATCGACAACCCGACGCTGCTCAACGATCCCTCAACTGGCACATACGTTCCTGCTGGTCCCGTCCATCTGGATGGGACCACCGCACTCCAGTACGTCCGATCGCGCGAGACCACCAACGACTATTTGCGGGCGGGCCGCCAGCAGATCGTGATGATCGCTCTCGAGAAGAAGCTGGCGACGCCGGCGATGCTGCCTAAGCTCGGGAGCCTGCTCGCCCTGGCGGGCAGCTCGATCGCGACCAACTTCCCTCTGAAGACGGCCAAGAACTACGTCGACACTGTGGAGCACATCAGCTCGATCTCACAGTGTGTGCTGGGGCCGCCCTACAACTACCACCCAGATTCATCGCTCACGAACGGGACGTGGACCAGTCGGCTCAACCTGGACGAGGTCGCCAACCTTTCAGTTCAGCTCTTTGGGACCGATAGTCGCTACTACAGCCAGCCAGGAGTGGTGCCTGCTCCCTGTCAGAACGGAGACTGAGACCGACCTCCACCATTCAGCCATGGTGTCGGCGCGATGGTTGGTGAAGACGACTTGGGCGCCTCTTCCCGCGAGGGCGCCGTTTCCAACCCAACAGCCTCCTTCAGTCCACGAGACGAGCCGTTTTTGGCCCGAGAATTGATGAGCCCGGACGTATACTTTCCGTTCGGAAAGCGCCCGCGTCCCCGGGAGTGCCGCTCCTGGTGTGGGAATGGGGTCCGCCGGGCCTGAAGGAGACACCAAGTGCGACGCATCGGGGTTGTCCTGGCCGGGGTCGCGCTCTTCGCTGCAGCCTGTAGTTCATCAACCCTGCCGCCTGGCGCCGCGCCAGCGACGACCGCGCCGGGCGGCGCCGGCTCGTCCAATGCGGCTCTAGGCGCCACCACGGGCCCGCTAGCTGGCGGCGGCCGTGAGTTCAGCGCGACGCTCAAGGTCACCGGGTCGGTCACGCAGTCGGTGGACTTCACCGAGACACTCGCTCTTCTGCCCGCATGCTCAGTGCTCGCCCAGACCGGCTTCAACGGGACCTGGAGCATCCCCCAACCCTCCGTCTCCAGAGCTCTCGTTCTGAACTGGAACATCACGCCATACAGCGGACCTGGGACCTTCACCAAGCGGGCGGCGTTCGCAGGCTCCGTAGAGTTCGACACCGCCACGGACCAGTTCACGCCGGTCCCGGCGAGCGTCCTCTCGATCACCGTGAATAGCGACGGTTCGGGCAGCGCCACGTTCTCGAAGCTGAATGATGGCCTCGGCGGGACGGTCAGCGGCAGCGAGACCTGGACCTGCAGCTAAGGGCGGCGAGCGTCCCGTCGGCAACTCGAGAGCAGGACGGCCGACGACATCGGTCTGGGCCGTGGATCGAACGCAGGAGAAGATGATGAACCTCAGGTCGGTTCGGCTCATCTTCGTGTTTGGGGTGTTCGCGCTGGCCGGTTGCGGAGGAGGCTCGACGACGGCGTCATCCGCGTCTGCCTCGGCGACCGCCGGCGGCATCGCCGCGCTGGGTTCGCCAGCTGTGCAACCCACTGGAGCCGCCGGAGCCACGACGGCGGTGCTTCATGCCACCATGACTATCACCGGCGGCT
>DASWZK010000133.1:0-18221 GCA_036404515.1 Candidatus Limnocylindrales bacterium | reverse complement strand
GCCCCCATCGGCTCGCTCCTCGACGGCTCGGTCTAACAGGGTCCAATCCGGGCGACCTCCGGGGAAGTTCCAGCGTGCGCCCAAGATTTCAGGAACCGGCCCCGATAATAACCCCCGCAGTGTGTGCCAAATGCGGTCCCCGAAGTCCTGATTCTGCTGGCTGACCAGATGGCCTCATTCGTGAGACACCCGGTCGGCGCATGTCGTTGGCGCGTCTTGCCCGGCTGGGGCAGTCTAGCCGCCGTGACCGGGAGCAGACTGCCACACCCCACCTATTGGGTGGGAGCCGTTTTCGTTTCAGGACACTCACCCCTGAAGCTGGCTAAGCGTCCCGCCTTCGTCCAGGTCGGCGGTATGACCCAACGACAGACACAAGCTGAGAGCTGGACGGTAATCGGCGCTGGCGCCATTGGCCTTAGCCTCGCCCGACGGCTTGCCGACGCAGGTCGTGCCGTGACCGTGTACGAGAGGGACGGCCACCTCGGGGGGCAGGCCGCGAGTTTCAAGATTGAGCCCGGCGTCCGGCTCGAACGCTTCTACCACCACGCGTTCAAATCGGACCACATTCTGCGTCGCACCTATGACGCGCTTGGGCTCGCGGCCGGGCTGACCTGGACCCACCCGCTCACGGCCACGCTACTGCAGGGCGAGAGCCAACCGCTGGACTGTGCCGTGTCGCTTCTCAAGTTCGAGCACCTGCGCCGGCTGGACCGCCTTCGGATGGGGCGACGCTTGCGGCGCTGCGCATCCTGTCCCGAGGCGATCTTCTCGAGGGCCGTTCGGCCGGCCGCTGGCTTCGACGCTGGATGGGCCGCCCATCCTATCAACAGATCTGGCGCCCGCTCTTCGAGGGCAAGTTCGGGGCCGCGGCCGAGGACGTTGCTCTGCCGTGGTTCTGGGCGAGGGTCCACGATCGGACCCCCGTGCTGGGTTACCCGCTGGGAGGGTTCCAGCCTCTCTACGAGGCTCTTGCCGATGGGATCAGGGCCTCCGGCGGAGCAGTCCAGTTGAACCAGAGCGGTCATCCGCGAGATCGCCTGCGCGAGTGCGACATAAGCGCGAGATAAGTCGCCCCGGCTAGCCTCGCCCAGGCCCCTGCGCCGCTGGTCGCCGACGATCCCGGCGTAGTCCGGCCAGTAGAGCGGCTGCGTCGGGGGCCGCGCGAGTTGAGCCCGCCCACGCAAGGAGGGGCACTGCGAGCAGCGGCAGATCTCCAAGGGAGTACATCGGCCCACCCAGCAGGCTTCCCCCCTGCCCGTTGCGAATGACCGCGAGCCAATCGAGTGTCTGAGGAAGGAACGCGAGGCTCACCAGCGCGAAGAGGCCGGCGATCGCCCACCACCCGCGGCTTCGGAGCCCTATCAGGGCGAGCGGGAACACGGACGGCTTGAGCAGCACGAAGGCAGCCGCCGGCCGCCAATAGACCGAGACCGCGAGCGCCGCCGCGAGCCACATGCCCGGATTGCCGTCCACAACCATAGTGACGCTTTGTGGATAGAGAAGGCAGAGGCCGATCGCGAGGAGCCACCAGCCGCCCGGGCGCAAGCGGTACACGACGGTTCCGATGATTGCCGCAGGGATCAGCCACCAGAGCGGCAGCGGAAGCAGCAGAGTCGGGAGAAAGAGCAGGATCGTGACGGGCGGGTAGAGGATCACGCCGGACACGATTGTGAATGGGCCGGCGACCTCGGACGGCGGATACATCGGTGCACCGCCGAGCCATGCTTGGACCTCGCGCTGGTAGAGGGCCAGGTCGCTTCCTATGTAACCCGGCTTCGCGACGAAGCAGGACACGTAGATTGTGACGACGAACGCGATGCCGCCGAGCGCCAGCCCGTCCCTGACCAGCGATCGGCCTGCGATGCGCTCGGCGATGCGCTCGGCGATTGCCGTCATCGCCCACCTCTTCCCACGCGGAACATGGAGCGCCCGCGGGCCGCTTCGGAACCATCTTGGCGGACGCGCCATGAGTCTACAAACCGCTCCGCTAGCCGGCTACGTCGTGACAGCAAGAACGGCTGCGTCGAGGGCTACTCACACGGGTGGGAGAACCTGCGCTGTGCACACGGGGCTCTGACACGCTTATGCACGGGCCGCAGCCCGCCGGTCCCACCGGCACCGGCCGCAGCTTCAACGTCAACGACCCGGGCTACCCATTCATCGTCGTGGTCGAGCACACCAACTTCCGGAGCCCGGCCGAATACGGCGGCAGGCATCTGATCTACCTGGGCAGCTATCGGGACTCAGCCGATCCCATGCTCAAGCTGAGCACCGACCAGCTCGTGGACGCTTTCATGCCGCACCTGGCGCGCATCAACCCAGCGGTCGACAACAGCTGGATTATCGGTCGCTGGTCGTTCACCGCTACAGACGCGCAGCCGATCGTGGGCACGGACTTTCTGGATCGGATCCCTCCGTTCGAAACTCCCCTGCCCGGCCTGTTTACGGCCACCATCGCACAGGTCTACCCACACGACCGCGGCCAGAACTACGCGATCGGCCTTGGCGAACGGCTGGCTTCACGCCTCCTGGAGCCAGCCGGAGGGCGAAAGAGCCGGGCCGTTGGCTAGACGCGGTCGGTCAGGACCGGTACGCCGGGGAATGCCAGGGCTTCATCCTCGCTCGCCCGAACCCAGTCGAGCATGTCGCGGTTGACGATGAGCGATCCCACGTCCCGAAGCTGCAGCGCGCCGCGGGTAGCGAAGCCGATCGTCGCGTCGGAGAGCGGGATCATCGGCCCGCGCGAGTGCAGGTACGGCAGGGGCAGCTGCCCGGGCAGGGACTGCAGCAGACCCAGGACACTGTACGGCCCCAACTGAATCTGGAGACGGTGGCGAATGGTGTGGATGCCCCGCGTACCCTCGCCGCGAGCGCCGCTCGACTCGACCGCGTAGAGAATCGACCGGTCGACCTCTCCGTCGCCGAGGTTGACAATGGTGTCCTCTTCGAAACTCTCGACGAAGGCCTCGCGCACCACGATCGACTCGGATCGATTCATCACGTCGGTCAGCCGCTCGCCTTCGCACTCGACGTATCCGATGAAGCGGCGACCCAGGGCATACCCGATGAACGGGATGAGCACGCAGCCTCCTGAAGAGCGAATGCGGGCTGGCCGGGGCCTGAATGAGCGCCCCGAGAGGTTACCTCGGGCCGAACCTCAGCCCATCTATACGTAAGTACGGGTGGCCCGTTCACGCATTACGAGGCAATTGCCCGGATCGCCGAGGGTCCTGGTCCCTGCCGATCACCGGCTCAACCGTCCGCTGGCGGTTGGTGTCGTACTGCCGGTCAGGTTCTGCAGTTGATGCATCCTATTGTCGGCCCAGCGCGAGTCGGGCGCGCCGCAGATGCACCAAGGCGAATCGTCGCTGCCCGTCAGCCCTTGATGGCCCCGCTGAGACCGCTTCCGCGCAGGAACATCCGCTGGAAGATCAGGAAGAGAGCGATCGGGATAGCCGACGAGATCAGCAGCGCCGCGAGGAAGATGTCGAGCTCGGTCGAGGGCTGCAGGGTCGGGAGTCGCACGGACAGCGGTTGGAGGTCCGGATTCCGCAACACCAATAGCGGCCACAGGTAATCCTTCCACTCCCCTATAACGGCGAAGACCGAGACCACGCCAAGGACCGGGCGTGACATCGGTAGGACGATCGACCAGAACAGCCGGAACGGGCCCGCGCCATCGACCTGGGCCGCCTCGAAGATCTCGCGAGGCAGGCTGTCGAAGAACCTCTTCATGATCACGATGTTGAACGCGTTCGCCCCCGCCGGAAGCCATACCGCCCAGAACGTGTCGATCATGCTCAAGTTCAGAAACGGCACATTTACGACCGTCAGATACAGCGGAACCAGCAACACGATCGCAGGGACGAACAGGGTGGCCAGCACCAAAGCCATCACGAGGTTTGCGAACCTGGGGCGCAGGACGGAGAGAGCATAAGCCGCGGTTGTCGCAACCGTGATCTCAACTAACCAACATCCCGCGACTATCCAGACGGTGTTCATGAAGTAGCGATCGATATGCGTCTGTGTCCAGGCGGTAACGAGATAGCTCAGGTCGAAGCCGTGCGGCCACATTGCCATGGGTGTTCGCAGGGTGTCCTGAGTCGGCGTAATGGCCGACTTGGCCAGCCACAAAAGCGGGCCCAGTCCCACGATCAGAAGGAAGATCAGCGTCACGCCGTGAATTGTCCGGAGGGTTCGGCGGATCCCTGGACGACGCCAGTCCGCAATGGAAACAATGCGTCGTTCGGTTTCGACGGCCCTTTGCCGGCGCCGCCTGGCAACTCTCGAGATCATGAGGTGGCACTCCACGACCGGGTGAGCCAGAAATAGACCGCTGTGAATACGCCGAGGAATGCGGCGAGCATGACGCTGAGCGCGGCAGCCATCCCGTAGTCGCCGCCGAGGCTGTTCTGGAAAGCGTAGTGGTATATGAGCAACAGCACGGTCATAGTCGCATTGGCCGGGCCACCACCGGTGAACAGGAACGGCTCCGTGAAGAGCTGCGCCGTCGCAATGAACTGGAGGATCAACGTGAGGAAGAGAATCCCGCGCATGTGAGGCAGGGTGACGTGCCAGATCTTGTTCCAGATCGAGGCCCCGTCAACTTCGGCCGCGTCGTAGAGCTCGGACGGAACGCTGAGGAGAGCGGCGAGATAGATGATCACAGTTCCGCCGGCGGCGGCCCAGGTGGCCTCGAGCACGATCGACGGCATCGCGGTGCCCGGGTCCTGAAGCCACGGAAACGGCCCGAGTCCCACCCAACCGAGGATCGTGTTGAAGACTCCGGTCGGGCTGGCGTCATAAAAGAACCGCCACAGGAGCACCGAGACCACCGGCGGCACCACCACGGGCAGATACGCGAGGGCACTGTAGAGGCCCTTGAAGTGGCGCGTCTCGCTCATCACCACTGCCAGCACGAGCGGGATCGGATAGCCGAACATCAGCGCGAGCAACATGAAGTAGATCGTGTTGGAGACGGCCGTGCCGAACAACGGATCTTGAAGCACATTGACGAAGTTGTTGAGGCCTACCCACGTCGGCGGGGAAACGAGGTTCGTTTCCTGGAAGCTCATGACGAGGGCTCGCACGATCGGGAACCAGGAGAAGACACCGAATATCACGAGCAACGGCAGCAGGAAGACCAGCGTGCTCAGTCCGTCTCTGCTGACCCATGTCGGCAGACCACGACGCCTACGTTCGCTGGTCGCTGCCACTTTTGGTCCAGCTAGAGAGCTCATGCCTGAGACACCTGCCTTCTGCGCGCCACCCTGCCTCGCTCCAGAGCGTGGCAGGGTGAGTTTGGGTCGCAAGGCCTCGATGGGGCCCAGGGGGAGGAGAGCCTGGGCCCCAGCGAAAGTTGTCTATTCGCCCTTGTCGATGGCGGTTTGGACTTGTTTGTTCGCCGCGTTGAGAAGCGAAGTGATGTCTGCGTTCTTGTTTGTCAGGACGGCCTGGACGACCGGGTCAAGAAGCGAGTACAGCGTCTGAGTGCTCGCTGCCGGCTCGCTGTCCAGTGGCTGGCTGAAGATGTTGTTGAGGAATGGGGCCATCTGGGCCGTCGGGACATTGATGTAGCTCGCGATCCAGGTCTGGTCCTGGTCGTAGATCGTCTTGGTGAAGATCGGCAGAGCCGGCACGCCGACGGGCTGCTTGTTATCTTGCAGCGCCTTGGCGTTCGCGACGGCATCAGCTTGGTTAGTCATTTGGCCCAGGTAGTAGTAGTTGATCCAGTCGACGGCCGCGTCTCGCTGCGCCTCAGTCGTGTTGACGTTGACGGCCGCAAGAGTCCCGCCGCCCATGAGGGCAGCCGTCGGGACGCTTGCGAGCGGAACGGTAGTGATGCCGTAGTCAGCAGGATTCAGGTTGTCGTTCTGGATCATCGTGGTGTAGAGATCGGAACCGCCCAGGAACATGCCGACCTGGCCGGCGGCGAAGGCCTGGTTGATGGTGCTCCAGTTGTAGTCGAAGGTGGAGCCCATGGAGTCGTCGGTCCAGCGCAGTTGCTGGAGCCACTGGAGGGCCGCAATGGTGTACTGGTTGTTCACCGTCGCTGTGACCTTGCCGTCGCTGCCAACGCTCTCCATCCGCCCACCGAGGGCATAGGTTAAGGTCGACAACTGCCAGCCACCGGTGTTCTGCGTGGCCATCTGGGCGAACCCAGCGACATTGTCCTTTTGCGCGATGATCTTGGCATCGGCTTGGACTTCGTCCCAGGTTGTCGGCGGCTTGTCGGGATCGAGGCCAGCCTTCGTGAATAGCGTGCGGTTATACGTCAGGGACATACCATATGCCGCCGTCGGGACGGCGAAGATTTTGCCGGTGGAATCCTGCCCGTTCACGAGCAAGTTCGGATTGAGTTGAGCGGCGTCCGGAATAGCCCGGACACGGGAGTCGATACTGACGATCTGTTGCTGCGCGATCAGACCCTTGCCGTCAGTGAAGGGGATCGTGAAGACGTCCGGCAGGGTGCCGGCCGCGAGTGCGGCCGTGAAGGTCGTGGCCAGCCACTGGTACTCCTGCCCCTGAACTGTGATCCACGGGTACTGGGCCTCGAACTCGTTGACCCGGAGGTTAAAGGCATCGAACGCAGACTGCGTGCTGCCCGGGAGCAGGCTGGAGACGGTGATGGTCACCGGCTTCGGGGTGGCAGCGGGCGCCTGTGTCGCGTTTGGCGCCGGTGTACCGACGGTTGCGGTAGTGGGACTCGGGGTGCTGGTAGAGCTGCAGGCGCTCACGGTGACGACGGCCAAGGCGACCACCGCCAGAGTCCTAAACCTGCCAATGGGCAAAGCTGTCATTCCTCACTCACCTTTGATGTTTGGCTGTCTGGCTCAGTTGGGCTTGTCGGCTGAGCTTGCCATCCCCCAACGGGAAACTGTCTGCGAGCCGTCATTCCATCCTCATTTTCTCCTCCCTGTCTCGGGAATTGCAGGGTGCGATCCTGGGTTGCGTATGGTTCGGAGTGCAGCCAGACGGTGGCGTCCGACGGCAGGAGACCGGCCGTCAGCTCGGCGCTGGCAAGGAGAGGCGGGCAGCCGACCGGCAGCTCGATCGGGGCGGGAGAAAAGTTGGTGACGCAGACGAACCCCTCGCCCCTCTCAAAGGCGAGCACATCGTCCGATGAGGGCAGCCACCGCAGATTGCCATCGCCGAGATCCGGGTCGCCCCGCCGGATCCTGAGCATCGTTCGATAGAGGCTGAGCATCGAGTGCGGGTCCAGCTGCTGAGCTTCGACCGTCAGCTCCGACCAATGCCCCGGCTGCCGCAGCCAGGGCTCGCCTGTCGCGCCGGCGGGGCTGAAGCCGAAGGGCGAGGAGGTCCCCGCCCAGGGCAAGGGAACGCGGCAACCGTCGCGGCCCGGGTCCGCGCCGCCGGAGCGCAGGTACATCGGGTCCTGCAACTGGTGCGCGGGCAGATCCTGGACCTCATCGAGGCCAAGCTCCTCGCCCTGATAGATGTACAGCGAACCCGGTAGAGCAGCGCACAGCAGCGCGGCCGCTCTGGCACGCTTGCGACCGAGCTCGACGTCGGTCGGAGTGCCGGCTCGTTTGGTCGCGAAGGCAAACGACGAGTCCTCCCGCCCGTACCGCGTCACCGGTCGCGTGACGTCGTGGTTCGAGAGGACCCACGTCGCCGGAGCGCCGACCGGCGCGTGCGCGGCCAGGGTGGTGTCGATCGACGCCCTCAGGCTCGCCGCATCCCAGGGCCGAGCCAGGAAGTCGAAGTTGAAGGCCGTGTGCAGTTCGTCGGGTCGGAGGTACTTCGCGAAACGCTCGATGTCCGGAAGCCAGATCTCCCCGACGAGGATCCGGGTGCCGGAATAGGAATCCGCGACGGCACGCCAACGACGGTAGATCTCGTGCAGCTCGTCGCGATCCGTGTTGGGATGTTCGCCGGGCCTGGGATTCGCCGGTACCTCTGGCAGGGCCGGGTCCTTTACCAGCAGGGCTGCCGAATCGATTCGGACACCTGCCACACCACGGTCGAACCAGAAGGCCAGGATCGCCTCATGCTCGGCTCGAACGTCGGGGTGGCTCCAGTTCAGGTCAGGCTGCTGAGCCGAGAAGAGATGGAGGTACCACTCGCCCGGACTGCCGTCCGGGTTTCGCGTTCGCGTCCAGGCCGGGCCCGAGAAGTTGGATACCCAGCCGTTGGGTATCTCATTGCCGTCTTCGCCCCGACCGGGATGGAACCAGAACCTCGCTCGCTCCGGCGACCCCGGCCCTGCGGCGAGCGCCGCCTGGAACCAGGGGTGCTGGTCCGAAACGTGGTTCGGAACGATGTCGACGATGGTCCGGATGCCCAGGTTGCGGGCCTCCGAAATCAACAGCTCCGCCTCGTCGAGCGAGCCGAAGGAGGGGTCGATGGCCCGATAGTCCGCGACGTCGTACCCGCCGTCGGCCAGCGGCGAAACGTACCAGGGAGTGAACCAGATGGCGCCGACTCCCAGGTCCGCTAGGTACGGCAATCTCTTCCGCACGCCCGCCAGATCGCCGACGCCGTCGCCATTGCCGTCCGCGAAGCTGCGAACGTAGATCTGGTAGATGACGGCGCGACGCCACCACTCATCGTCCGTGTCGGATGGCGACCACCCCTCCGGGGCGACGTTGCCAAGCGGCGTTGCCGCGCCTTCGAGGACCCCGTCTGTCACTTCGACTCTGCTCCGATCGGGCGGCCGGCATCCAATCCCGAGGGCATTCCGTGGCCGCCTGACGCAAAGTACTCTATCTGACAAATCTATGCAAGATCTCGACAATGCATTCCTGAGATTTATCGTCGGAGCTGCAACTAGTAGACCAATGCCGCGTCAGGATGGCGTAGGGCTCGCTGGAACCCCGACAAGCAAGGCGCGGGAAGTTGGCCCGCGCCACCGTCGAGGACAGCGCGAAACAGCTGGGCCATCGGCCCAGGCGGTCGACGGTGGTCCGCGTGCGAGCGCGGCTCAGGCCGACCCGTGCAGCCTTAGCGCGGTCCGGCGGGAGGAGCAGTCGAACCGCGCACTACCAGCTCGGGCTCGAAGAGCAGCTCCGCATGAGACAGGCCGGTTCCGTCGATCTGACTGACGAGCAGCTCGATGATCATTCGGCACATCGGCTCGATCGGCTGGCGTACGGTGGTCAGCGGTGGGTCGATAGAACTCATAAGTACCGAGTCGTCGAAACCGACGACCGAGACGTCTCGGGGCACGTTGAGGCCGGCCCGTTTGGTGGCGCGAATGGCACCCAGGGCCATTGGATCGCTGGCGCACACGATCCCCGAGACTCCGGCTTCGAGCAGCCGCATGGACGAGGCCTGGGCGCTTTCGAGCGAGTAGAGCGAATGAGCTATCTGCTCGGGTTCGAGCGCAATGCCCGCCCTGGCGGCTATTGCACGAGCGGCGGCGAGCTTGCGTTGGGACGGTACGTGGTCTGGCGGACCGATCAGCACTCCGATCCGGGAGTGACCCAGCGAAAGCAGATGGCCCATGGCCTGCTCCATGGCGACGGAGTCGTCGCAGGACACGCAAGGGAAGTCCAGATCCTTGATGGCGGCGTTGACCAGCACCGTTGGCAGGCGCCGTTCGGCAAGACGGGCGTAGTGCCCGTGGGGTGCGTCCTCCTGTGCGTACAGGCCGCCTATGAATACGATGCCGGATACCTGCTGCTGAAGGAGGAGATCGACGTAGTCGGCCTCGGACACGCCGCCGGCCGTCTGGGTGCACAGCACCGGCGTGAAGCCACGCTGCGCGAGAGCCGCGCTAACGACCTCGGCAAAGGCCGGAAAGATGGGGTTCTGCAACTCTGGCAGCACGAGGCCGACGAGTCTGGCCCGCTCACCGCGGAGCTTGGTAGGCCGTTCATAGCCAAGCACGTCGAGGGCGGTGAGAACCGCCTGGCGTGTCTGTTCGGACACTCCAGGCTTCCCGTTGAGGACGCGGCTGACCGTGGCCTCGCTGACGCCGACCTTCCGAGCTACTTCCGCAAGTCGTTTCGACATGGTGCAATTCTACGCAAAAACTCGCCAGCCCTTGCAAGCGCTGTGCGCGGCCTCGCCAGCGCCGGCTCCGGGGGCGTGCAAGGCCCCTCCCTCGTGTCGGCTAGACTGGCGCAAAGCCAAACGTGGAAGCCGGCAGAGGGAGAATGGCGACGAGGCGCGCGCCCACGAGGGACGGCATAGCCACGGTCGAATCTGCGGTCGAGAGGGCGATCGCACAGCTCGACTTCGGAGTCATCGAAGGCGAAGGCTAGGGAGTCTTGGCCGCCCAGGCCGCCGCCCCGGCTTCGGCCGACTCGCCCGCGATTCGAAATGCCTGGATCCCGTTCCGAAACGTTCGGGTGCAAATCGCGCGTTTCCAGCTGCTCGCGGCTACGGCGGCGATTCCATACCCTAAGTTATGAATCGGGGCACTGGGTCCGGTCGACGCCTCTAGCCATGACAATCGGTGGCCGCCGCGGGGAAGATAGCCCCGCTTGCCTCGTCCACGGCCCTTACCTCCTCGCACGGGCCTATAGACCGTACTGCCTTCGCGCCAGGTTGCCGAGGCCAGCGTGGTCGAGCAGGTCGAGAGGGGCCAGCATCGTGAGTTGCACCACTCCCGGCAGCCGGGCAATCTCAACGTTACCGCTGATCGTGCAGCGGTTGCGAACCTGTGCCTGGCTGATGCCAAGCAATGTCGCCGCTCTCGCGATGGCGTTGTCAGCGGCATCGTTGATGGTGGGCCCGGTGCCGATGAACTGGACCGGCGCAACGTCCGCCTGAACCTGCACGCCGTGGCGCTCGCCGAGCTTGCGCCCTCTGGCGATCTCCTCGGTCGTGAATGGCCGGGCGATCCAGGGCAGGTCCTCGGCGACCGGGAGCAGGACCGGCCCGTCGAGGTGCACGCCCTTCAGCACGTCCACCCTCACCTCGACCTCCGCCGTTATGTCGGTCGTGTGCAGCGCGAGTTCCCCGTCGCCCTCGTTTGCGTGCGAGTCGCCGATGTAGATCCCGCCACCGTCAACCTTGACCGGGACCACGAGGATGGCTCCGGCGCGCACCGAGTCGCAATCGAGGTGGCCGTCGGTGCGATGCTCCTTGAGCTCCGCATCGGTCATGGCGAACTTGTGAGAGGCCCCGAGGAGGAATGAGCCGAAGTCGCCGGCGTTGTGGGAGTCGGGCATGTCCTTCGACGGAATCGTCCCGATGTTGCCGATGAACGAGCGGAGTCGCGAGAGGGTGCCGGGGATGGTGTGGGGTTCATACACGAGGATCGGGTGCTGTTCGCTGCCCTCGGGCAGGCCCGCGACCTCGCGAGCGTCGAGCGCGAACGCGTGGGCGACCCGCTCGTCGACCGTCAGGCCCATGACGCGGTCGTCGTCGAACGTGATCGTGTACCCCTCGTCGAACTTGAACGGGCTGCACTCGGCGCCGCAGTTCACACAGCGCACGGCGTCGGGCCCCGTACCTTCGAGGCGGGTCTCCGGCCAGAGTGCCCCGCACCCGGGGCACTTGTGGTCAACGAATGGGTCGCTCCCGAACGCGTCCGGGTTGGTGGTCATGGTTCCCGAGCTGGTCGCGCGGGAAAGGACGTCGACCCTGTCGATGCTGATGGCGATGGCGTCGCCCACCCTGGCGCCGTCGACGGCCACCGGCCAGGAGACCTCGTGACCTCCGGCGAAGATGGGCGTGATCATCGGGCCCCAGCAGCCGGGCGGTGTTACGGTGCGGATCCGTCCGCCGTCCCTGACAGTCCCAGCCGTCCCGAGGCTGGGTCCGACCACGCCACGCGTGTACTTGGTTACGACGACGAGATCGGGGGACTCGACGATGGTCTTCATGATGGCCTCCTCATCCTCCATAGGCCGCGCGTCGGCAGCTTCCGAGGACGACACCAAAGTATCGGCCGGCCGCTGGTGCATGCGTCAGGGCCATTGGTGCCGAAGTCCAAGTGGGCCGCACCGGCCCCTGCAGGAGTCAGCCAGCCTCAGAGTCGCTGCAACCGGATACCACGGTGGACGATTCACAAGGGAAGGATGGAGCCGACACTCGGATTCGAACCGAGGACCTGTTGTTTACGAAACAACTGCTCTACCGCTGAGCTATGTCGGCGCGACCGGGATGGTATCACGCGCACAGAACGGCCGACCGAGCACCGGCCACCGGTCACCGGCCACCGGTCATCGACGAGAGGCATGGCGCTGCCGCACTCCAGGCTTCACGGTGGCACCGCACGTAGCGCCACGACTCACCGGTACGGTGGTCCGGTATCCAGGGCGACCACGCTGCCCTAGAGTGTGGGAGCCGCCCGCTGCGGAGCGGGCACATGGAGGGACCGATGCACACCGAGTATCTTCCCAAGCTGCTGCCGACGATGATCGACGAAGGCCAGGGGCCGGGCGTCCAATTTCGAACAGACGGCGAGCTGGTTCCGGCGTTGACGATGGAGCTCGACGGCTCGATGCCGGTCTACTTCGAGCACCACATCCTGCTTTGGAAGACGCCTTCGATCGACATCGGTATGCACCAGATGAAGGGCGCCTTCAAGCGCGCGGTGGCCGGCATGCCGATCTTCATGACCGAGACGAAAGGGGCCGGGCAGATCGCGTTCAGCCGCGACGGCGTCGGGCATGTCTTCCACATGCCCCTCGCGCCGGGCCAGACGATCGAGGTTCGCGAGCACCAGTTCCTGGCCGCGACCGCGAACGTCGACTACAGCTTCCGCCGATTGCGCGGCGTCGCGAACATGCTGTTCGGCGGCACCGGTTTCTTCATCGACACGTTCACCGGCGGCCAGGGAGGCGGCACGATCTGGCTACATGGCTTCGGAAACGTCTTCGAGAAGGTTCTGGGTCCGGGCGAAGTCTTCGACGTCGAGCCTGGCGGCTGGGTCTACAAGGATCCCGGCGTGGGCATGGAGATCAAGGTCGTCGGCCTCCGCATGGGTATCCTGGGCGGGTCGGGCAACCTTGTCTTCAACCGCTTCACCGGCCCCGGCCGGATCGGCATCCAGAGCATGTACCTCCACATGCCCACCGACGACTAGCAGCTCCGCCCGTCGCCACTCGCCGAAGAGACTCTCGAGAGCCACGTTCCGGGTAAGGTCCCAGCTCTACGGCTGATCTTGGTCGTGGCGTTGAATGCCACGCGACGTCCGCCTTGCAGGTTCCGCACGACGCCGCTGATCTCGGCGTCGAGGGTGACGGGCCGAGTCTCGCCGCGGATCGTCACGCCGCCGCCGATCTTGTAGCCATCGCCGTCGGACGTGATGCGCGTGCTGCGGAACGTCAGCTCCGGGTAGGGCGCAGCGGCGAAGAAGTCGGCGCCTCTGAGGTGCGCATCGCGAGCCTCCTGGCCCGTTTCGATGCTGAATGCGTCAATATTCGCGACGACGGAGGCCTGCTCGGGGTGGTCCTCGTCGATGTCGACTTCGGCGGTGAACTTGCGGAACTGCCCCCGAACAGTCGTGACCATCATGTGCTTGACGGCGAATTCGATCCGGGAATGGGCTGGGTCCAGGGTCCAGATGCTCATCTTGTTTCCTCGTTGCCGTGCTAGCGTGGACCCACCCGGATCATTCACTAAGCAACTATGTGGCAGAAGAGTTGCATGAGCAAGGACTTACAAGTGGGAAATCCAAAAGCGTTCCGGGCCGCTCAGTCTGGCCCTGCCGCCACGGTCTCCCCTGGCAGCGAGGCGGTGCTCGATGCGGCGCCGACCGAGTCGCTGCCGCCCTTCGTTAGCTCGGAGCTGGACGCGCTGGAACGTCGGGCCTGGCGGGCGTTCCTTTCCCGGCACGCGCGGGTGGCACAGCGTCTGGAAGCGGACCTGATGGCGCACAGCGACATGCCGCTGGCCGAGTTCGACGTTCTGTTCCAACTGGCTCTGACCGACGGCCATCGCCTGCGTATGAACGAGCTCGCAAACCGCGTGCTGCTGAGTCGGGCCGGGATCACTCGCCTGGTCGACAGGCTCGTTGCCGACGGCCTGGTCGTCCGCGCCAAGTGCGCCTCCGACGCCCGGGGCTCCTTCGCGGTCCTGACGGATCGAGGCCGGCAACGCCTGGAGGTGGCGTCGCCCGGTCATCTGGCCGCGGTCAAGCACTTCTTCCTGGAATCGTTCAGCCGGCCCGAGCTGGAGACGCTGGCCGATCTCATGGAGCGAAGCGCCCCGACCGAGTGATTTCACCCCGGCGCCGACTTGGACCACCGTAGCTGACCCGGCGCGCGGTGGAGCCGTTTCGTTCGGTGGGCTTGCGTCGGCAGGGGCGTTATCGTTCGGCCATGCCAACGCGGAGCGAGCTCGTCGACGTCGCCGGAAGGCGGGTCGCGATCACTAACCCCGACAAGATCTACTTCCCCGGGCCGGGCTACACCAAGCGCGACCTGGTCGGCTACTACCTCGCCGTGGCCGACGGCGCGTTGCGTGGGGCCGGCCGACGCCCGATGGCGCTGAAACGCTACGTCAACGGCGCAGAGGGCGAGTTCTTCTTCCAGAAGCGCGCCCCCAAGTCCCGGCCGGAGTGGCTGCGAACCGTGGAGCTGTCGTTCCCATCCGGTCGGACCGCCGACGAGGTCGTTCTCGATGACGCCGCCGGGCTGGCCTGGGTCGCCAACCTGGGCTGCCTCGACCTCAACCCGCACGCTATTCGGGCGGACGAACTCGACCATCCCGACGAGCTGCGGGTTGACCTGGATCCGATGCCCGGCGTGCCGTGGGACGACATCCGGCGCGTGGCCCTGGTGACGCGCGAGGTGCTGGCTGATCACGGACTGGTCGGCTGGCCGAAGACGTCGGGCTCACGCGGCATCCATGTCAACGTCCGGATCGAGCAGCGCTGGACGTTCGACCAGGTCCGGCGCGCCGCGCTGGCGCTGGCTCGCGAGGTTGAGCAGCGCGCTCCGTCCATCGCTTCGAGCAAGTGGTGGAAGGAGGAGCGCCACGGGGTCTTCATCGACTACAACCAGAACGCCAAGGATCGAACGGTCGCGTCGGCGTACTCGGTCCGGCCGGTGCCCGACGCGCGAGTTTCCGCACCGGTGACCTGGGGGGAGCTGCCCGATTGCGAACTCGGTGACTTCACGCTGGCGACGGTGCCGGAACGATTCCGGGCGGTAGGAGACCCGGGCGCCGGGATCGACGAGGCGGTCGGGTCGTTGGAGCGGTTGCTGGAGCTTTCGGGGCAGCAAGAGCGTGGGGGCCTGGGCGACGCGCCGTGGCCGCCGCACTACGCCAAGGCGCCGGACGAGCCGCCTCGGGTCATGCCTTCGCGGGCCCGCCGGGGTTCCGCGGGCGCCACGATGGGCGAGGGCGAAGGCGCCGGCGCGGGGGCGGCGAAAGGCAGCAGCGAAGCCGACGGCAGAAGCGCTGCCGCGTCGTCGCCGACCGGCCGCCGCGTCTCCACCAAGCCACTCGTTGAGATCGCCCGCGCCGCCACGAAGGAAGAGGCCCTGGCCGGCTTCGAGCGCTGGAAAGCTCGCCACGGAGCCGTCGTGGCGCACCTCGAGCCGGCCGATATCCTCGTCGACGGCATGCGCGGTCGCTTCACGCTCTGGTACCGGGTTCGGGTCAACCTCGAGCACGTTCCGGCCGAGGAGCAGCCGGGACAGGAGCCACTCGAAGTCGACTACGACCCGTGGTCGGCCTCTCGTTGATCGAAGCCGAAGATCGCCTCCAGCTCGAAGGGTGCGGTCGCATCCAGCTGGTCGTATCGGCAATCCGAGGGGCGCTTGTCGGGGCGCCAGCGCAGGAAGGTCGTGGCGTGGCGGAAACGGTCGCCCTGGAGATGGTCGTAGGCGACCTCGCAAACACGTTCGGCACGCAGAGGTTCCCACGAGAGATCGCGGTCGCGGTTCCAGCGGCTCGTTGCGCCGGGCATGCGCTGGCCGCTGGCTCGAGCCGCCGCCGCCCAGTCGGCCCACTCGAGCCACGGGTGACCGTCGAGAGCGTCTTCCCGCAACGGCGCCAGCTCCTCGACCAGCTGTCGCCGTTTATCCGCCGTAAAGCTGGCGGTGATCCCAACGTGATTCAATCGGCCGGTTTCGTCGAATAGCCCGAGCAGGAGAGAGCCGACCAAGGTTCCGGGTCCGTTCTTGTGCCACCGGAAGCCGGCCACGACGCAGTCGGCCGTGCGGGCGTGCTTGATCTTGGCCCAGCCCCGCTTGCCGGGCATGTACGGGTCCGACAGGCGCTTTGCGACGATGCCGTCGAGACCGGCGCCTTCGAACCTTTCGAACCAGTCGGTGGCGACCAACGGATCGCGTGTCGCCGGCGTCAGGTGAACGGGTGGCTGCGCGCCCGCGAGGGCCGCTTCGAGGAGAACGCGGCGCTCGCCCTGGGGAGTGGCGCGCAGGTCACGACCGTCGAGAGCGAGGAGGTCCCACGCCACGTAGCTGGCCGGCGTCTGGGCCGCCAGCAGCTTGACCCGGGATGCGGCCGGGTGGATTCGCAGCAGCAGCGAGTCGAAGTCGAGACCGCGCGGCCCGGCGATCACCACCTCCCCGTCGAGGACGCACCGCTCCGGAAGCGCGGCCCGAAGCGCCGGCGGCAACTCCGGGAAGTAGCGATCCAGCGGCTTGAGGTCGCGGCTCTGAATATACGTATCGTCGCCGTCGCGGAAGACAAGGGCCCGGAAACCGTCCCACTTGGGCTCGTAGCTCCAGCCTCCGCCGGGCGGGATTTCGTCGGTAAGCTTGGCGAGCATGGGCTCGATCGGCGGCTGAAACGGCAGATCCACGCAGCGACTATAGCCGAGGACGGCCACGAGTCGCGGCAGGAGTACTCCGAGCGCGGGCACCCCCACCCATCGATTGAGCAAGGCCAGGGAACGTGGGGCACGGTCCGGGACGACAAACGGCCCTATTCCGGCCACTCGAGAATCGGGCACCCTCGGAGGGCTCGGGTCCAGGTAGGTACGCCCGCAACAAGGTGACAGACGAATGGCCAAGGCAGAAGTCGCGACCGGCGAGCACAACTTCGAGGTCGTCGGGATCGCGCGAGTCGAAGGCGAGGGCACCCTTCGGCTTCGCATCACAGACGGCGAGGTGCACGAAGCGCGCCTGTCGATCTTCGAGGCGCCGCGCTACTTCGAAAAGCTGGTCGTCGGACGTACGCCCAACGAGGTCGTCGACATCGTGGCCCGCATCTGCGGCATCTGCCCCGTCGCCTACCAGATGGGCGCGTCGATGGCCTTCGAACATCTATTCGAAGTCGAGATCGACCCCCATGTTCGGGCGCTGCGCAAGCTCCTCTACTGGGGCGAGTGGATCGAGAGCCACGCCCTCCACGTCTACATGCTCCACGCCCCCGACTTCCTGGGCTACGAGAGCGCCATCGCCATGGCCCGCGACCACAAGCCCGTCGTCGAGCAAGCGCTGCGCCTGAAGCGGACCGGCAACGAGATCATGAAGCTGGTCGGCGGGCGGGCCATCCACCCCGTCTCGATGCGCGTTGGCGGGTTCTCGAAGACCCCCTCGCAGACCCAGGTAGAAGCCCTGCGCGAGCCCCTGACCGAAGCGCTGGCCCTCTCGCAGGCAACGCTCAAGCTCGTGGGCGCCTTCCAGGCACCCAAGTTCGAGCGCGACCCGCTCTACGTTGCGATAAAGCATCCGATCGAGTACGGCCTCAACGAGGGCCGGATGGTGTCGTCCGACGGGATCGACGTGCCGCTCTGGGGCTGGCGCGAGGCCTTCCAGGAAGAGCAGCACGAGGGAACGAACGCCCTCCACGCCCGAACGACCGACGGCCGGACCTACATGCTCGGCCCGTCGGCGCGAGTGACCCTCAACTCCGACCAGCTTCACCCGCTGGCACAGGAAGCGCTCAAGGCGAGCGGCTTCGCCAGACAGATCGCCCGCAACCCGTACTGGGCCATCGCGGCTCGGTCCGTGGAGCTGATCCATGCGTCGGCGTCCGCGTTGGACATCATCAACTCATATCAGGAGCCGGCCCGGCCGTTCACGCCCTGGACGCCGCGCGGCGGTGAGGCTGGCTGGGGAACCGAGGCGCCGCGCGGCATCTGCTGGCACCACTACGACATGGACGAGGCCGGCCGGGTCTCGGCGGCTCAGATCATCGCCCCCACTGGCCAGAACCAGGGCATGATCGAGCGGGATCTGGCGGAGTTCGCGCCGCAGGTGCTAACGCTGCCGCATGCCGAGGCCACGATCCGTCTCGAGCAGCTGATCCGCTCCTACGATCCGTGCATCAGCTGCGCTACGCACTTCCTGAACCTCGAGATCGACCGCGACTGACCTGATCCAGGG